>NZ_JBHXML010000031.1:0-96917 GCF_042720345.1 Kitasatospora sp. NPDC058478
GGGGGTGGGTCGCCGCCGCGCGGGGGGCGGGGGGGGGGCGGGGGGCGGGGTCTGGGGGCGGGGGGCTGCGGGACCGGGCCCGGGGGGCTGGTGGGGGGGGGGCGGTCGGGGCGCCCCCGCCGACTCGTCCGAGGTGCGCCGGCGTCAACCGGCGCGGGCGTCAGCCCCGGGCGTCAGCGGCCCCAGCGGCGGCGACGCACCCGCGACCAGCCCTCGCGCAGCCCGGTCAGCGCCTTCTGCCCGGCCGGAGTGCCGCCCAGCAGCAGCGTCGCCGGTCCGCCGACCAGCAGCACCAGGCCGCCGATCAGCGCGATCGGGAGCAACAGGCGGGCCATGCCGGAGCGGTCCGCCGCCGGCGTGCCGGCCGCGACGGGCGCCACAGTGATCGGCTTGCCGGACGCGGAGGGGGCAGCGGCGGCCTTCGCCCCGCCGGCCGTTGCGGCGGCCGGGACGGCGGCGGATCCGCCGGTGCCGGCCGTGCCGCCGGTCGTCCCGGTGGAACCGGTGGATCCGATGGAGCCGGTGCCGCCGGTGCCGCTGGTCCCGCCGGTCGTGCCGAAGGTGTTGCCGTCGGCCGAGGTGTCCCCGGTCCCGCCGGCCGCCGTGCCGCCGTCGCTCACGGGCGCGGGCGCGGTGCCGGGAGCGGCGCCGTCCGTGGCGCCCGATCCGCCCGCCGGGGTGCCCCCGGTACCGCCGGTCGTCCCCGGGTCGGGAGTGACGGGGGGCGGGTTCGGCGGCGCGGCCTGGTTGCCGGGCAGCTTGCCGTCCTGCGTCTCCACGTGCGAGGCGGCGTCCGCCGCCTGCGCGCGCTGGGCGTTGGTCAGGGCGAGGAAGCCCTGCGCCAGCCGGCCGGGCTCGGTGCCGTACACCTGGCCGCTGGTCGTCACCGTCTTCAGGAACTTGGTGATCGCCGCCGCCTTGGCGTCGGGCACGCCCTTGGTCGGCACCATCGCGTACTGCACGCTGGTCAGCGGGTAGGCGAACTGGTCGTGGGCGTACGCCGTGTCGGCGACGCCGTACGGCAGTTGCTGGACACCCGTCGACGCGTCCACCGTCATGTCCGCCACCGCGGACTGGAAGCTGGACGTGCTGGGCGCGGCGAACCCGCCCGCCGGGTTGAGGAGTTGGGCCTCGGGGAGCGCGTAGGCCTTCGCCTGGCCGGCGTCCATGATCGAGAACAGCGTCCGGCTGCCCGGGTCCATCGGCGCGCACTGGTTGTGGCCGCCGTCGGGCTGGATGGTCGGATCGATGCAGGTCGGCTTGTTCTGCAGCAGCTTCCGCGCCACGTCACCGAGCCCCGTGGTGACCGGATTCCACTCGTACTCGCGCCAGTTGCTGCGCGGCTGCGTCGTCGCCCCGACCAGCCCGGAGGAGTCCTGCCGGGCGAAGGAGTCGGTCGGGTAGCCGGAGAAGGCCGGCCGCAGGTAGTACGTGTCCACCCGCATGCCCCACGGGTCCGGCTCGCCGTCCAGGAAGCGCGCGGCGTCCGGGTCGGAGGCGATCCACGAGGTCAGCTGGTACACCAGGTCCGTCGTGCCGCCGACCACGATGGGGCTGGACTGCGAGACCGCGCAGGACGTCGGCCACTTCAGCCCGCTCTCCGGCGGCAGCGGGTTCAACTTCAGGAACTCCTGGTCCCGGAAGATGCAGGTCGGGTTGCCCTTCACGGAGGCGATCACGCCTCCGGCGGGCGAGTACGACTGGGTGAGGAGCTTGGCCAGCAGCCGGGCGTTGAGCTTCATGTCCCTGATCTGCCGACCGGTCGACGGGTCGTCGACCACGAAGGCCACCGACACGCCCGAGGCCGACAACGGCGCGTAGACGTACGGGCGTTGCGGCGTCGACGTATCCGGTCGGACCGTCAGCGCGACGTCCGTCGCTCCGCCGAGGAAGTCGGCCCGGGCCTGCGGCTCACCGCCGGCGGGAAGGTACTGGAAGGACAGCGGGTTGTCGCCCAGGCACAGGCCGGAACGCCACAGTTGCACGGCCCGGTTGGCCGCCTCCAGGCCCGCGGCACGGAACGCCGACGTCTGCGCCTCGCAGGCGGCCGGCGAGGGCGCGAAGGCCAGCGGCACCACGGCCCGGTTCTCCCAGGCGCACTGCTCGCCGCTCGACATGCCGTTGGCCGCGTCCTTGCCGAACACCTCGTCCGACGCGAGCTTGTATCCGGTGGTGAGATCGAGGGTGTGGTTCGTGCAGTCCACGGTCTGCTGCGGATTCGTCTGGCCGAGGCTGTCACCGCCGTAGTTGGCCTCCACCACCAGGGAACACGGGTGGGTGGCATCGCAGGCCAGGGTCGGGCTCTGCAGCCCCGTGTACAACTCGATGGTCGCGGCTCCCGAACCGTCCATACTGGTGGGGGAGATCACCATGTTGCTCGGGAAGTCCGGCGCAGGCACGTCGGTCTTCCGCTGCTGGAACCCGGCAGCCGGATCCAGCCCGTACATGGTGCTGCCGTAACAGTCGGTGACCTTTGGATCGGTGCCGCGGCACTCGTAGATCCGGACGGCGAAGAAGGAGTAGGCGTCGCCGGGCTTCACGATCGTCCTCGGCTGGCCGTTGCCGTCCGTGGTCGGGGTGAAGCCGCTCCAGGAGAGCTGGACCACCTGGTTGGTGAGGTCCTTCGACTGCGAGAGCGTGATGCTCCCCTGCTTGCCGTACGTCCCGGTGCTCGGATTCCAGAGCTTCGGCCCCTTCACCGTCACCGCGGACGACGCCGCCACCGCCTGTGGCACCGCCCCCAGGCCGATCGGCACCACCCCGAGGGCCACCACCACCGACCACACCATCGCGATCGCCGGCCATCGGCGACGCCACCACCCCGGATCCCTCCGGTCGGGTAGTCGGACTCTCATGGCGGGCACCTCCGTGCGAATCCGCGCCGCCCAGCACGCGGCGCAAGGGGGATCAGGCATGCGGACGACCGGACGGTTCCGGTACCTGACCATTGCGCCAGCCGGATATGGCCGGATCCGGTCGACAGGGTGTACGAGACCCCAACGCGGCACCCATGGAACGGAGTTGCGTCGTCCGAATGCGTACGGGCCCGCACCGGGGTGCGGGCCCGCAGATCACCCCGCGGTCATCGCGGACCGGGGGTCAGCTGCCCGGGGTGAAGGACAGGGCGAGCGAGCCGACCGACTGGCCGCCGGTGAAGTACGTGGTGCCGAGGGCCTTGTCCAGGTACTGCGCGCCCTCCGCGTCCACCTGGAGGCTGGAAGCGGTGAGGCTCTGCGTGGTGCCGGTGCGGCCGACCTGGGTGTCGCCCAGCGGGTCCAGCAGCGCCACCGGGTTGGTGCCGCCGTCCGGGACGGCCGTGATCTTCCAGCTGCGGACGCCGAAGTCGAGCTGCTTGAAGACGACGCTCTTGCCGTTCGTGGCGTTGAAGAAGAGCAGGCTGCCGCCGAACTGCACGTCCCCGGAGAAGGACGGGATGTTGGCCGCTCCGCCGGTCACCGGGAAGGTCGCGGTGATGGCGTTGTTGGCGGCGGCCGCGGTGGCCGGCGTCAGCGGGACGACGACGATGCCCTTGAGCACCGACTTGGCCAGGAACGCGCCGTCGACGGTGATCACGGCGCTGCCGGTGGGCGCGGTGGCGGTGGTGTCGGCCACGGCCACACCGCCGACACCGGTGACCGCCAGGACGACGGCGGCACCGGTGGTGGCGAGGCGGATGCCGGTTCTTGCCATGCTGAACTCCTTGGGAGAGGTGGGATGGTGCGGGTGGAGCAGTGGTCAGCTGTGCGTGATGCTCCCGCAGGCGTGGGGCGGCAGCGGAAGGAAGCCGAACCCGGTGATGTCCGCGAGGGCGGTCGGATTGGTGCAGATCCAACCGTCGGCGCCGAAGACGGAGCGCAGTGCGGCAGCGTGGGCGTCAGCGGCGTTCCAGTCGGAGCGGCGGAGCACGTGGTAGAGGGAGAGGACGTAGCTACCGCCGACGAAGTTCTTGTTGATGGCCTTCTTCGCGGTGTCGACCGGCGCGTCGCCGTTGACGTTGCGGATGGTCAGCGGGCCCTGCACATCCGAACCGCTGCCCCGGCCGTAGTACATCTGCCCGACGTAGTGCCCCACGGAGTAGGGGACCAGCGCGTCGGGGTCGTTCAACTGGGCGTCGCTGCCCTCGTTCTCCTGCACACCCTCGGTCACACAGAGGCCGAAGGCCGAGACGCCGATCTTCCACAGGAAGTTCGTGCGGAGGGCTGAGCCGGGCTGCGGCAGGAACGGCTTGATGGTGGTGCTGGGCAGGCTGGGGTCGATCTGGTCCCAGGTGGTGACGTTGCAGGTGTAGATGTCCTTGAGGTTCTGCGTGGTCAGGTTGGCCGGCGCGTTACCACCGGATTTGGCCGCCCAGGACACCGCGTCCGATGCGAACGCCACGAATTCGAAGGTGTTCGGGTCGGTCAGTGCCGGACCACGTGAGGAGCGGGCGAAGTCCACGGTGGTACTGGTGTTGTTCTTCAAGGCCTGGATGCCGGCGTCGGCCCCGTTCGGGCGGGCGATCGACGTGGCGCCGGTCTTGGTGGTGATCGGCGAGGTGCCCGTCGCGTCCCAGCTGTACAGGCGCGGCGTGGTGGTGTCGGTGCTCGGGATGGTGGCGTTGTAGTCCGCGGAGAGCTGGTTCATCACCAGCTGCGTGACGCCGTCCCCCACCCCCACGATGTCCCGTGCGGCCGGCAGCGACGTCGGATCGGCGGCCCCCGTGCCGCCGGTCGCGGTGACGACCGCCGTCGCCAGAGCGGCGGCGGCGAGCAGCTTCTTCGTCGTTCCACGCATGGTCCCGGGCCCCTTCGACGGCTCCTCCGATGGCCGGCGGCCACGGGCGCTGCGCCCGTGGCCGCCGGATGGTGCGGGGTGGATCAGGAGTGGGTGACGCTGCCGCAGGCGCCGGCCGGCAGCGGCAGGAAGCCGAAGCTCTTCAGGTCGGCGGACGCGGTGGCGTTGGTGCAGACCCAGCCGCTGGTGCCGAAGATGGCGCGCAGCGCGGTGCCGTGGGTGTCGGTGGCGATCCAGTCGGAGTGACGGACCACGTTGTAGACGCTGCGGGCGTAGGAGGTACCGGCGAAGGCGTTGGTGATCACCTTGTTGACGGTGTCGACCGGGGCGACGCCGTTCACGTTGCGGATGGTCAGCGGGCCCTGGACGTCGGCGCCGCTGCCCTTGCCGTAGTACACCTGGCCGACGTAGTGGGCGACGGAGTAGGGGACCAGCGCGTCGGGGTCGTTCAGCTGGGCGTCGCTGCCCTCGTTCTCCTGCACGCCCTCGGTGACGCAGAGGCCGAAGGCCGAGACGCCGATGGTGGAGAGGAAGAAGGAGCGGGTGCCGGAGCCGGACTGCGGCAGGAACGGCTTGATGGTGGTGCTGGGCAGGCTGGGGTCGATCTGGTCCCAGGTGGTGACGTTGCAGGTGTAGATGTCCTTGAGGTTCTGCGTGGTCAGGTTGGCCGGCGCGTTGCCGCCGTTCTGGGCCGCCCAGGACACCGCGTCCGTGGCGTACGCCACGAAGTCGAAGGTGTTCGGGTCGGTCGACGCCGGGCCGCGCGAGGAGCGGGCGAAGTCCACGGTGGCGCTGGTGTTGTTCTTCAGCGCGGTGATGCCGGCGCCGGAGCCGTTCGGGCGGGCGATGGAGGTGGCGCCGGTCTTGGTGGTGATCGGCGAGGTGCCGGTCGCGTCCCAGCTGTACAGGCGCGGGGTGGTGGTGTTGCTGCTCGGAATGGTGGCGTTGTAGTCCGCCGAGAACTGGTTCAGGACGGCCTGGGTGGTGTCGGAGCCGACGCCCACGATGTCCTTGGCGGCCGGGAGCGATGCCGGGTCGGCCAGGGCGGTGCCGCTGGCGACGGTGGCCAGGGAGGTCGCCAGGGCGGCAATGGTGAGCAGCTTGGCAGCGGTCTTACGCATGTTTCTCTTCCTCCGGTGGGAGAGACGTCCATCGCGTGGACCCGTGCTCTGGTTGGGAGCCCGGGGCCGGTGGCCGCGTCCGCTGCGGCCGCTCCGGCAGTGCAGATCCTGTCCGGCCCGGTGGTTCCGCCGGAAGGGAGGTCGAGGGCGGGTCGGGATTGTCGACTCATCGGTTCAACGAGGTTTAGCGACTGGTCAGCGCGGGCGCGGCGGAGGGGAAAGGGGGTGGTCAGAGCCCGATGACGTTCTTCTCCAGGTGGCGACTCGGGGTGTTGCCGGAAACCTGCGCTTCACCGGAACTGCACGTGGGCCCCGGCCGCCTCACAGCGGCCAGCGGCCGTCCCGACCGCCCCGCCGCAACTCCTGCCCCACCCACTGGAGTCCGGACAGGAAGCCCTCGGCGCCGGCCTGGCACTGGTCGCGCCGCAGGTAGCCGCGGGCGCTGCGCGCCACCGGCGCGGGCTCGACCGCCGTCCGCCGGGTGCTGCGCACCGGCAGGTAGGCGGACCACACCCACTGCCGGCCCTCGGACTGGGCCACCGAACATCGCAGGGCCGCCCGCTCGATCAGCAACACCCGGACCGCCTCGGCGAGTTCCTCCTCGCTGCGGTAGGTGCGCACGCCCATGCCGAGCGGCCGCCCGTTGGCGGCGCGCAGCGCCCAGCCCAGGCAGCGTTCGGGTGCGGGGACGATCAGCAGACGGGGGCCGCGCCCCTCAGCGGCCATCGGGGCGTCTCAACGAGACGGTGTTCCGGGGAAGTTCACGGCCCGGCAGGTCACGAACCGGCCGCTCCCGAGCGGGCCGCTCACGAACGGACTGGTCGCGAACGGGCCGGTCCCGAGCGGGCAGCTCACGAACGGGCAGCTCCCGGACGGGCAGGTCCCGCGCGGGCTGTTTGGCCAGCAGCACGACGAAGCGCCGGAAGGCGTTCTGGCAGGTCGCGTACCGCTCGTACGCGCGGCTGGAGCGCACCTCGGGCAGGCTGCGCGACCCGGGGACGACCCAGATCCAGCCGATGCCGTCCCGGACGTGGGTGATCCGCGCGGTGAGTTCGGCGGCCCCGACGCGTAATCCGTCGAAGCCGCGCTCGGCCTCGCCGGGCGTCTCGAACATGGCGGCGGTGATGGCCACCACCCGGCCGTTCGGCGCCTTCAGCTGCCAGCGGTACCGCCCGTCCGGGGCGCGCTCCGTCCTGAACCCGCCTCGACTTGCCCCTGCTGCGGTGTTCCCGCGGCCAGACGCGTCCACTGCTCCCCCGTCCGGTTACCCCTCCGAGACCGGTGCAAAGCTATGTGTGCACACGGACCCACGGAAAGCCCAGAACGTTCACAACTTGCGCTGTTGGTCGGGAAGTTCTCCCTCGTTTAACTTTCACCGGCCAACCGCCGAGGAGGATCGGGCCGGGTTCAGAGCCGGGCCGTCCAGCGGACCCTGGTGCCCTTCCCGTACGGCCCGGCCTCGTGCCAGGCGGCGCCGCCGAGCGCCTCGGCCCGCCGGGTCAGGTTGAGCAGGCCGCTGCGGCGCCCGCCCGCCGGGATGCCGACGCCGTCGTCGGTCACCGTCAGCAGCACGCCCGGGCGCCCGCCCCGGTCCAACGACTCCGGGTCACCGCTCACCGGCCGGCCGGTGTCGTCCAGGTGGGCGGTCGCGTCGATCTCGACGCCGACCCGGGAGGCCCGCGCGTGCCGGGCCGTGTTGGAGAGCATCTCCCTGAGCGCGGCGAGCAGTTGGCGGCCGTTCTTCTCCTCGACCAGACTCTCCACCGGCCCGACGAAGCTCACCGAGGGCTTGAAGCCGAGCGCGGCCGCGGCCTGGCTGGCCTCCCGCAGCACCCGGGTGCGCAGGGTGTCCGGCGCGTCGCCGTGGTTGTCGTGCTGGAGGGCGTAGATGGTGGTGCGGACCTCCTGGATGGTGGCATCCAGCTCGTCCACCGCCTTGCCGATGCCGACCTTCACCTCGGGCACCACGGACCGCCGGGCCGCGCTCTCCAGCATCATCCCGGTGGCGAACAGCCGCTGGATCACCAGGTCGTGCAGGTCGCGGGCGATCCGGTCGCGGTCCTGGAAGACGGCCAGGCGCTGCTGGTCGCGCTGGCCCTCGGCGAGCCGCAGGGCCAGTGCGGCCTGCGAGGCGAAGGTCTCGGCGAGCTGCTTCTCGGTGTCGGTGAACGACAGGGCGCCGCGCGGGCGCCAGACGCAGAGCCCGCCGAGCACCCGCCCGGCGGCGACCATCGGGACGGCCATGGACGGGCCGAAGGCGCGGGCGAGCCGGATCTCCACGGTCGGGTCGCTGGACATGTCGTCCAGGTAGACGCTCTCCCCGGCGAGCAGTCGGGCCGCAAAGCTCTTCCTGGGCAGCAGCTCGCCCCGGACGAACTCGGCGGCCTCGCCGGAGGCGTGGGCGACCCGCATCTGCCCGTCGCCGTCCTCCGCCGGTTCGGTCGGGAGCAGGATCATGCCGAGCGCGGCGTCCGCCAGCTCCCGGACCTGCTCGGCCGCGACGGTGAGCGCGGTCTCGGCCTGGTCGGTGGAGAGCAGCGCCGTGGTGACGGCGGAGGCGCCGGCGATCCAGCGTTCCCGGCGCCGCCCCTCCTCGTACAGCCGGGAGTTCTCGATGGCGACGCCGGCCGCCGCGGCGAGCGCGTGCACCACCTGTTCGTCCTCGGGGGTGAAGGCGCCGCCGCCCTTCTTCTCGGTGAGGTAGAGGTTGCCGAAGACCTCGTCGCGGACCCGGATCGGCTCGCCGAGGAAGGTCTTCATCTCCGGGTGGTGCGGCGGGAATCCGGAGGAGCGCGGGTCGGCACCGAGGTCGGCGAGCCGCAGCGGCTCGGGGCGGTCGATCAGCGCGCCGAGGATGCCGCGTCCGGCGGGCAGTTCGCCGATCTCGGCGGCGGTCTCGTCGTCGACGCCGACGTGGATGAAGTCGGCCAGGCCGGTGCCGCCGGGGGCGATCACACCGAGGGCCGCGTACCGGGCGTCGACGAGTTCGGCGGCGCCGGTGGCGATCCGGTGCAGGGTGGCGTGCAGGTCGAGCCCGGCGCCGATCGAGACCACCGCCTCCAGCAGCCGCTGCATCCGGTCGGTGACCGCGGCGGCCGACTGCAGCCGCTCCGCGACCTCGGTGACCAGGGTGTCCAGCCCGAGCGAAGCGATCTCCGGCACCCGATGGGGTGTCGGCTCGGGCGCGGCGGCGGAGGGCTCTGGCGTGGGGTCCATGCAGAAAGCCTAGTTTGTACGCTTTTCATCCGAAGGACGGCGCTGCTCGGGAACCGCGCCTTGACCGGGCCTGGCAGGTGGCCCCGACCGGTCCTAACGGGTGGCCCCGACCGGCTCCACCAGCCCGTCCGCCTCCCGCTCCAGCAGCCCGTCCGCCTCCCGCTCCACCAGCCCGTCCGCCTCCTGCTCCCGCCGCCACATGGCGTGCAGCCGCCCGTCCCGGTCCGCGATCAGCTCCGACCAGCGGCCGCGCTCGGCGACCCGGCCGCCGTCCAGCACCAGCACCTCGTCGACGGTGGTGTCGTCCAGGCCGGCCAGCCGGTGCGTGATCAGCACGGTGGTGCGGCCCTCGGTGGCGGCCAGCAGGTCGGTGGTGAGCGCGTCGGCGGTGGGCAGGTCGAGGTGTTCGGCGGGCTCGTCCAGGACGAGCACCGGGAAGTCGGCGAGCAGGGCCCGGGCCAGTGCGAGGCGCTGCCGCTGGCCGCCGGAGAGCCGGGCGCCGTGCTCGCCGACCATGGTGTCCAGGCCGTCGGGCAGGGTCAGCGTCCAGTCCAGCAGCCGGGCGGCGGCGAGCGCGGCGCGCAGGTCGCCCTCGGTGGCGCCCGGCCGGGCCAGCCGCAGGTTCTCCCGTAGCGAGCTGTCGAAGACGTGGGCGTCCTGGGCACACAGTCCGATCACCCGGCGGACGTCCTCGCCCGCGAGCGCGCGGCTGTCCACTGCCTGTGGGCGGCCGTCGGCGAAGGTGACGGCGCCCGCGCTCGGCTCCAGGAACCGCAGCAGCGCCTGGGCCAGCGTGGTCTTGCCGGAGCCGGACGGGCCGACCACGGCGATCCGGCGGCCGGCCGCGAGGTCGAGGTCGACGCCGGTGAGCGCGTCCACGGCCTGCCCGGGGTGCCGGACGGTCAGTCCGCGCACGGCGACCGGCAGCGGCTGTTCGGGCAGCGTGGCGGGCGCGGCCGGCTCCGGGACGGCGGCCTCGGCCTCCAGCACCTCGTCCAGCCGGGCCCGCGCGGCCCGGCTGCGCTGGCGCGCCTGGACGGCCAGCGGCATCCCGGTGACGGCCTCGAACGCGGCCAGCGGGGTGAGCACGACCACGGCCAGGCAGACCGGCGCCAGCGCGCCGCCGTGCACCCCCTGGACGCCGACGGCCGCCGCGGCGGTCACGGTCAGCCCGGTGAGCAGCGCGATCAGCCCGGTGCCGAGCGCGGTGGTGGCCGCTGAGCGGGCGGCCAGCCGGGTGAGCGCGGCGTCGGCGCCGTGGACGGCGGCGAGCCGGCCGGGCAGCGCGCCGGCCACGGTGAGTTCGGCGGTGCCGGTGAAGGCGTCGACGACGGTGGTGGCGAGCCGCCCGCGCTCCGGGGCCTGCCGCCGTTCGGCACCGGCCGACCAGCGGGCGGCCAGGGCGGGCACCACCGCGCCCGCGAGCAGCAGCCCGATCCCGAGCACGACCCCGGCGGCGGGCAGGAAGGCGCCCATCGCCGCCGCCGCGGCCAGCGAGACCACGCCCGCCACGGCGGCCGGCAGCCGCCAGCGCAGGTGGTGGTCCTGGATCGCGTCGACGTCGGCGACCAGCCGGGAGAGCAGGTCGCCGCGCCGGAAGGCGGGCAGTCCGGCCGGGGCGAGCGCGGTGAGCCGCCGGTAGACGGCGGCCCGCAGGGTGCCGAGGGTGCGCAGCACGGCGTCGTGCGAGACCAGCCGTTCGGCGTAGCGGAAGACGCTGCGGCCGATGCCGAAGGCCCGTACGGAGGTGACGGCCATCATCAGGTAGAGCACCGGCGGCATCTCGGAGGCCCGGGAGATCAGGTAGCCGGAGGTGGCCATCAGCGCGACGGCGCAGCCGAGGGCGAGCGCGCCGAGCAGGACGGACAGCGCCAGCCTCGGGGTGGCGGCGTCGGCTTCGGGCTCGTCCTGCGCCGTGGCGGGGGCGGGCGTCGGCCGCCCGCTGTGCGCGGGCCGCCCGACCGCAGCGGAGACCGCAGCGGAGGCCACCGCCGCAGCCGGGCCGGCGGCCGGGGCGGGCGCCCCCGCCAGCCGGACCCGCCGGTCGGCGACGGCCAGCAGCGCCGGCCGGTGGGCGACGATCAGCACGGTGCGCGCCGGGTCCTCGGCGAGCGTCCGGACGGCGTCCACGACGGCGGCCTCGGAGGCGCCGTCCAGGTTGGCGGTCGGCTCGTCGAGGAGGACCAGCGGCCGGTCGTCGGCGAGCAGGACGCGGGCGAGCGCGAGCCGCTGGCGCTGCCCGGCGGAGAGCCCGGCGCCGTCCTCGCCGAGCGGGGCGTCCAGCCTGGTCACGAAGTCGAGCGCGTGCGCGGCCCGCAGCGCCGTCCACAGCTGCTCGTCGGTGGCCTCCGGGCGGTAGAGCCGCAGGTTGTCGGCGACCGTCCCGGCGAACAGGTGCGGGTGCTGCGGCACCCAGGCGATCTGCCGCCGCCAGCTCGCCGGTTCCAGTGCGGCCAGGTCGTGGGTCCGCCCGTCGGCGGCGGTGATCCGGACGGTGCCGGCGTCCGGGGCGACGAGGCCGAGCAGGACGGCGAGCAGGGTGGACTTGCCGGCCCCGCTCGGGCCGGTGAGGGCGGTGGTGGTGCCCGGGCGCAGGGTCAGCGCGGCGCCGTCCAGGGCGGGCTCGGTCCGGCCGGGGTGGCGTACGACCAGGTCGGAGACGGCGACGACGGCCCCGGTGAGGGCGGGTGCGGGCACCGTGCCGGCGGCGGGCAGCGGGGTCTCCAGCACCTGGAAGATCTCGTCGGCGGCGGTCAGGCCCTCCACGCTGGAGTGGTAGAGCGCGCCGACCTGGCGGATCGGGAAGTACACCTCGGGGGCGAGGATCAGGATCAGCAGCCCGGTCTCCAGGTCGAGCGTGCCGTCCACCAGCCGGAAGCCGACGGTGACCGCGACCAGTGCGACCGACAGGGTGGAGAGCAGTTCCAGCGCGAAGGAGGAGATGAAGGCGATCCGCAGGGTGCGCAGGGTGGCGCGGCGGTAGTCGGCGGTGATCCGGGCGATGGTGGCGGCCTGGGCGCGGGCCCGGTTGAACACCTTGAGGGTGGGCAGTCCGGCCACCACGTCGAGGAAGTGGTGCGAGAGCCGGGCCAGGGTGCCCCACTGCCGGTCCATCCGACTCTGGGTGGCCATCCCGATCAGCACCATGAACAGCGGGATCAGCGGGAGCGTCCCGGCGATGATCGCGGCCGAGGTGAAGTCGGCGCCGACGATCCGCAGCAGCACGATCACCGGGACGACGACGGCGAGCGCCAACTGCGGCAGGTAGCGGGCGAAGTAGTCGTCCAGCGCGTCGACGCCGCGGGTGGCGAGGGTGGTGAGTTCGCCGGTGCGCCGGCCCGCCAGGTAGGCCGGGCCGAGCGCGGTGGCGTGGTCGAGCAGCCGGCGCCGCAGGGTGGACTTCACCCGGGCGACGGACCGGTGCGCGGTGAGTTCGGTGAGCCAGCCGACCAGCCCGCGCCCGACGGCCGTCAGGGCGAGCAGCAGCAGCGGCGTGGTCAGTTCGCCGAGGGTCGCCTGGCGCTGGAAGGCGCGGACGACGATCTCGGCGATCAGACTCGCCTGGGCGACCACCAGGGCCGCGCCCGCCCCGCCGAGGAGCACGGATCCGGCGAGGAAGGCACGGGTGGTGCGGGCGTACCCGAGGAGTCGGGGGTCGACCGGCTTCACGGCGTCAGGCCTGGTCGAGCGCGGCGGCCGGGTTGTGCCCGGGGATGTGCTGGACGCCGATGCGCTTGCGGAACACCCAGTACGTCCAGCCCTGGTAGAGCAGCACGAGCGGGGTGAACACCGCGGCCACGATGGTCATCAGCTTCAGCGTGTACGGCGAGGAGGCCGCGTTGCTGACGGTCAGGCTCCAGCCGTCGTTGAGGGTGGAGGGCATGACGTTCGGGAAGAGCGCCAGGAAGAGCATCGCGACGGCGGCCACGATGGTCGCCCCGGAGAGGATGAACGCCCATCCCTCGCGGCCGAGTTGGTTGGCCGCCAGGGCGCCGACCAGGGCCAGCACGGCGATGATCAGGGCGGCCAGGCTGCGGCCGTTGCCGTTGTCGGCCTGCGTCCAGAGCAGGAAGGCCAGCGCCAGCACCGCCGCCACCACGCCCACCCGCAGGGCGGTGGCCCGGGCCCGGTCGCGGATCTCGCCGACCGTCTTGAGCGCCGCGAACACCGCGCCGTGGAAGGTGAACAGGCTGAGCGTCACCAGGCCGCCGAGGATGGCGTACGGGTTGAGCAGGTCCCAGAAGGTGCCGACGTAGTTCTTCTGCGCGTCGATGTCGACGCCGCGCACGATGTTGGCGAAGGCCACGCCCCACAGGAAGGCCGGGAGCAGCGAGGTCCAGAAGATGGCCTCCTCCCAGTTGCGCTGCCAGCGCGCGTCGTCGCGCTTGGCCCGGTACTCGAAGGCCACGCCGCGCACGATGAGGCAGACCAGGATGATCAGCAGCGGGATGTAGAAGCCGCTGAACAGGGTCGCGTACCAGTCCGGGAAGGCCGCGAAGGTGGCGCCGCCGGCGGTCAGCAGCCAGACCTCGTTGCCGTCCCAGACCGGGCCGATGGTGTTGATCAGGACGCGCCGTTCGGCGGTGTTGCGGGCGAGCGGCTTGGTGAGGATGCCGATCCCGAAGTCGAAGCCCTCCAGGAAGAAGTAGCCGATCCACAGGACCGCGATCAGTACGAACCAGACGTCGTGGAGTTGCATGTCAGATCCCCTGTGGTCCTCAGTAGGCGAAGGCGAGAGGCTTGTCGGCGTCGTCGTCCGAGGACGGTCCGCGCAGCGTCGGGTCCTTGGCGGGGGGCTGCTCGGTCACCACCGGGCCGGCCTTGGCGTACTTCACCAGCAGCCGGACCTCGACGACGGCGAGGATCGCGTACAGCAGGGTGAAGGTGGTGAGGGCGCCGATCTGGGTGCCGACGCTCACGTTGGGGGAGACCGCGCTCGCCGTGGTCATCAGGCCGAAGACGGCCCAGGGCTGGCGGCCCATCTCGGTGAAGATCCAGCCGAAGCTGTTGGCGATCAGCGGGAATCCCATGGTCAGGATGCCGATCCGCCAGCTCCACTTGGTGAGGAACGGACCCATCTCCCGCCCGGGGGTGAGCATCAACCGGGGCACCTCGGTCTCGCCGGTGCGGAACTCGGGGCGCAGGAACTTCTTGCGCCGGGTGGTCCAGAGCCCGATCAGGCCGGCCACGAAGGAGGTCATCCCGAAACCGATCATGAGGCGGAAGCCCCAGTAGGTGACGAAGATGCTCGGGATGTAGTCCTTGGGGTCGCCGCCGTACTTGGCGGCCTCGGCGGCCGCGGTGTCGTTGATGCCGGGGACGGAGGAGTTGAAGTCGCTGTGGGCGAGGAAGGAGAGTATCCCGGGGATCTCCAGCTCGACCGAGTTGTGGCCCTTGCTGACGTCGCCGACCGCGAAGATCGAGAACGGCGCGGGCGACTGGGTGTCCCACAGGGCCTCGGCGGCGGCCATCTTCATCGGTTGCTGCTCGAACATGACCTTGGCGAGCGAGTCGCCGCTGAGCGCGGTGCCGGCGCCGAAGACCACGGCGAGGACGAGGCCGAGCCGCAGCGAAGTGCGCATCACGGCGGTCTTCTTGGGGTCGGCGTTCTCCGGCTTGCGCTTGGCCTTCCAGAGGTGGAAGGAGGCGATGCCGACCATGAAGGCCGCGCCGGTGAGGAAGGCGGCGGTCAGGGTGTGCGCCACCACGGTGAGGGTGGTGTTCTGGAACAGCACCTTGGCGATGTCGGTGAGCTGGGCCTTGCCGGTGGCCGGGTCGATCGAGTAGCCGACCGGGTGCTGCATCCAGGAGTTGGCCGCCAGGATGAAGTAGGCGGAGAGCACGGTGCCCAGGGCGACCATCCACATGCAGGCGCAGTGGATCTTCTTCGGCAGCTTGTCCCAGCCGAAGATCCACAGGCCGATGAAGGTGGACTCGAAGAAGAAGGCGATCAACGCCTCCATCGCGAGCGGGGCGCCGAAGACGTCGCCGACGAAACGGGAGTAGTCGGACCAGTTCATGCCGAACTGGAATTCCTGGACGATGCCGGTGACCACGCCCATCGCGATGTTGATCAGGAAGAGCTTCCCCCAGAACTTCGTGGCGTGGAAGTACTTCTCCTTGTTCGTCCTCACCCAGGCGGTCTCCAGCCCGGCCACGATGGCGGCGAGGCTGATGGTGAGCGGGACGAAGAGGAAGTGGTAAACGGTGGTGATGCCGAATTGCCATCGCGCGATGGTCTCGTGAGCGATTGCCAGCTCCACGTCGCCCTCTCTCCAACCGACCGGCCCTGTCGAAGGGCATGTTTCGGACAAACTTCATCTATAGCTGTAGACCGCTGCCCGACTACGCAAGCTTGTCCGCTTGTGAACGTGAACACGTTCACAAGGAGCAGTATCCATCATCCTTACGAAGGAATCGCAGGCGGGGTGGGGTTGACACCTTCGGAACGGTGCGTAGCCGTACGTAGCGGGGCGTGGCCGCGTGTGACCGTGTGTGGCCGTGCGGCGGCGGTGCAGTGGTGAACGCAGTGGCGGTGGGGACAGTCTGCGGAGCCGCCCACGGCCCTGACAACGAACGGCCGGGCAGCCGGCGGAGCGGTCTTGGCCGATCCGGCGCTTGACACGGCGGCGCGGGCGCCTGGCGGGACCAGCGACCCCTGGTCCCGTCCTCGCTTCTCCGCTACGCCCGGCCGAGGAGCTGGGTGCCCGGGGTGGAGTCGGCGCGGGCGGTGAAGAACTCGGTGAAGCCGTGCAGGAACTCCTCCACGGTGATCCGGCCGTCCCCGTCCACGTCCAACTGGCGGAACCCGTGCGACAGTTCGGCCGGATGGACGCGCGGTCCGCCGAACACCGCCCGGTACTCGTCCGCCTCCAGGAAGCCGCTGCCGTCGGTGTCGGCGGCGGTGAACACGGCCCGCAGCGCGGGCAGCAGCCCCTGCTCCAGATAGGCCGGATCCCGGTCGCAGCCCGCGACGGTGGCCGCCACGAACTCCTCCCGGCTCACCTTGCCGTCGCCGTTCGCGTCCATCGCCGCGCGCAGCTGCTCCCACCAGCCGTCGAAGGCCTGGTACACCCGCGCCTCGGCGGCCTCGTCCAACTCCAGCTGCCAGCACACGTTGTGCGCCATCGCCCGCAGGTCGTGGACGGTGAGGAAGCCGTCGCCGGTCTGGTCCAGCACCTCACAGAAGAACCGGTCCACCCGGGACCCGCGCGCGTCCCGGCGCCGGCCCTGACGCGGCGGACGCCACCGGGCCGGAGCACCGCCCTGCTCCGGAGAGCGGTAGCGCACCCGGTCCGGCAGCAGCGGGACGACCGCGCCGACGCCCCGGTGCAGCAGCCAGGACAACAGCGCGGCCCGCCGCGTCCGCACCAGCCCGAACCGCTCCCGCACCGCCGGCGGCAGATCCGCCACCGTCAGCGCCGTGATCGCCCGCGCCACCACCACCCGCAGCACCCGCCACCCGGCGTCCCCGAGGAACCACAGCCGGCGCGGCCGCGGGGCCCCGCGCAGCATGTCCTCCAGCAGGTAGCGGGTCGCCTCGGTGAGCTCCAGCCGCTCGCGCGCCGCCCGGGCGAAGTACGCGGGCAACTCGGCGGCACTGGCGGGGAGTTCACCCTCAGGCAGTCCGAAGGCCGCCACCGATCCGGTGAACTCCTGGTACGCCGCCTCCAGTTGGCCGGCGTCGTACGGATCCCCGCCCAGCCGCCGCATCGCCACCACGCACTCGAACAGCGTCAGCAGCACCCACGCCCGGGTCGCCGCGTCCTCGGCGTCGTACGCCCGCCCGTCCGGCGCCGTCCCGCGGATCCGCTTGTGCGCCCGGTCCAGCCGCGCGACCTCCCGCCGCAGCGCCTCCCCGTCCTGGTAGAACAGCCGCCGCCCGCTCCCCAGCGTGTGCTCCACCCGCCGCCACGGATGCGCCTGGTACGTCGAGTGCTCGGCCATCCCGGCCCCCACCACCGGATCCGCCGCCTGCAACACCAGCAACCGCCACGCGACCAGCGCGACCCGCCACTCGGACAGATCCCGCCGGAACGACACCCCAGGATCAGCCACGGGATCAGCCACGACGCTCACCGGTGATCTCCGGCCCGATCACGAACCCCTTCGCGGGGCCCTCGGGGATCACGGCCTCCTCGCCGTACGGGATCCGGGTCGAGGACGCGTACGCACGACGTTCGGCGTCGGGACGGGAAAGTACGGTCACGGTACCGCCGTGATCGTAGTCATCGATGATCACGTACACCGGAATGTCTGCGGAAGCGTAGGCGCGCGGCTTGAACTCCTGGTCACGGCGTTCGTAGCAGTCGGGCCACACGACCTCGGCGACAAGGGGAATCCCGGACGCCAACAGCCCCATACCCTCCGGGTGTTCGGTCGCCTTCGTGTCGTCCGGCGCCACGGCGAGGTCAGGTTTCATCGCCTTCAAACCGGCGGTCACATACCGGCCTTGCGTCGCCGTGTACCCCGTCCCGCGCAGGTGCTTCGTCAGCGCCTTCCTGAGGCCACCTCCCACCGCTGCATGACGGAGGTCACCGATGACCGAGATGGTGATGCTGTCTTCGTCGATCTCTGCGCGTGCGATCTCCGGGACGGCCATGGCCTTCCAGGCCTTCCACAACCTCTGATCAGGGTCCATAGCGATCTCCCGGTGCGTGAGTGAGCACCTGGACCGTCGCACACGACCGGGGGGCCAGTCGGGTGAACGGCGGGGGTTCACCCGATCGGGGCGTTTCGGGGCCGGGAAACGCGAAACCGCAGGGCGGGCCGGGAGGGGGCCTGCCCTGCGGTGCGGGGTGCTGTGGGGTTCGCGCCCTCCTCCCGAGCGGGCGCGAACCGGGTGGATCAGGAGGAGGAGCGGGCCGGCTTGCGGCGGGAGACGTAGAGGGCCGCCGCACCCAGGCTGAGGGCCAGGCCGGAACCCAGCGCCAGGTACGGGGTGGCCGGGTTGGAACCGGTCTCGGCGAGCTCGGTGGTCGAACCGGTGGTCGCCTTGGCCGTGGCAGCGGTCGTCGACTTGGCCTGGCTGCTCGCCGCGGTCGCCTTGGTGCCGGCGCCGGTGCCGTTGGTGGTGGTCGCGGTGGTGTCCGAGACCGGGGTGACGGCGGCGGGCTGCTGGGCCGGCTGCTCCGCCGGGGCCGGGGCAGGCTGCTCGACCGGCTTCTCGCTCGGCTTGTCGCTCGGCTTGTCGCTCGGCTTGTCCGCGGGCTTGTCGGCCGGCTTCTCGGCGGCGGCCTTGGCGTCGGCGAGGGCCTTGTCCGCAGTGGCCTGGGCGGCGGCCGCGGTCTTGGTGGCCTCCTGCAGCCCGTGGAGCTTGCGCATCGCCGCGACCTTGGCGTCGTCCAGCGCCGTGCCGGCGGCAGTCACGGCGGCCTTGGCGTTGGTGTCCGCGTCGGTGGCGGCGTTGGCCGCGTCGAACGCCGCCAGCATCCGCACCCTGGCCGCTTCCAGTTCCTCCGGCTTCGCGGAGCGGTACGCGGCCGAGGCCTCCACGGCTTCGTTGTAGGTCTTGTCGTGGGCCGCGGCGGCCGTCTTGGCGGCGGCCTGGGCCTCCTGGAGCTTGCCGAGGTAGGGCTGCGGGTTGTTCATGAAGGCCGTGGTCTCGGCCTGCCCGGCGGCCTCGGCGGCGACGGCGGCCTGGTGGGCCTTGGCCGCGCCGGCGGCGGCCTTCTCCAGCTCCGCGATCGAGCCGGTGTCGTTCCGGGTCTGCGCCGTCGAAGCCGACTCCGCGAAGGCGGGCGCCGCGGAGAGCATGGCTGCGGGCGAGATCACGGCAGCGACGAGGGCGGCCGAGACCAGCGTACGGCGGAGTTTCACAATGACCCCTTTCGGGTCGGAAAGAAAGCAAAAGCCGTGTGCCGGGCCGTTATTGACGCCCCGACAGCGTTGATCATAGGCACACGGATTCTTTACGCTCCATGCCGAATTCCGGCAACGAAAACGGCCCGCCATTGCCTGGTCAGCAAGGGAATTGACGTGTCGACAATGCCGTCAGGAAGTCCGGTCACCGTTGGTGGGCAGTTCGACCCGGAACGTGGCGCCGGCGCCGGGGGCGGTGTCCAGGGTGAGGGTGCCGCCGTGCGCGTGGGTGAGCGCGGTGGCGATGGCGAGGCCGAGTCCGGCGCCGCCGCCGCCGTGCCGGCTGCGGGAGGCGTCGACCCGGTAGAAGCGGTCGAAGACCCGCTGGGCCTGGCCGTCGGTGAGCCCCGGCCCGGCGTCGGCGACCTCCAGCAGGCAGACGCCGCCCGCGCCGCCGACCCCGATCCGCACCGGGGTGCCGGGCGGGGTGTGCTTGACCGCGTTGCCGACCAGGTTGGTGACCACCTGCCGCAGCCGGGCCTCGTCGCCGAGGACGGGGGCCGCGCCGGGGGCGCCGGTGCCGGACGGGCCGGTGAGGGAGACGGGCCGGGTCGGGTCGAGGGCGGTGAGGTCGTGCAGCGCGTCCGCGGCGAGGGTGCGCAGGTCCATCGGGGCGAGGTCGAGCGGGCGTTCCTCGTCGAGCCGGGCGAGCACCAGCAGGTCCTCGACCAGGGCGCCCATCCGGACGGCCTCGCTCTCGATCCGGGTCATGGTCCGCTTGACGTCCCCGTCGGTGGGCAGCGCGCCCATCCGGTAGAGCTCGGTGAAGCCGCGGATCCCGGCGAGCGGGGTACGCAGTTCGTGCGAGGCGTCGGCGACGAACCGCCGCATCCGGGCCTCGGATTCGGCGCGGGCGGCGAAGGCGGCCTCGATCTGGGTGAGCATGCCGTTGAGCGCGATGGAGAGCCGCCCGACCTCGGTGCCGGGGGAGAGTTCCGGCATCCGGTGGGAGAGTTCGCCGTCGGCGATCCGGGCGGCGCCGGCCTCGATCCGGCGCAGTGGCCGCAGCCCGGCCCGGACGGCGAAGAAGCCGAGTGCGGCGATCAGCACCAGGACGGCGCCGCCGATCGCGAGGAAGGAGCTGCGCAGCTTGCCGACGGTGGCGTCGATGTCCGCGCGGGAGACGGCCACCATGACGTAGGTCGCGGTGACGGCGGGCGAGGCGTAGTCGCTGGGGCTGGCGGCGGCCGGGGCCCGGGGGGTCTGGATCGGCAGCACGAGCACCCGCCAGTTGTAGTGGCCGCGCTGGTCGGGCAGGTCGAAGGGGACGTCGGGTTCGGTGCGGGTCGGGTCGAGGCCGGCCAGTTGGGGCGCCGGGTCGCTGTCGGAGACGGGCTGGCGCATGACGGCCTGCACCTTGCCGTCCGAGGAGAGGTACTGGACCAGGTACTGGCTGGGCAGGGTGCTGCGCTTGCCGGTGACGGCGGGGCGCCCGGCCTCCGGGGTGCCGACCCGGACCGGGCCCTTGTGGGACAGCGGCAGCCCGTACCGCTGGAGCTGCTCGTCGAGTTGGTCGACCAGCTGCACCCGGACGGTGCCGAGGACGACGGCGTCGCTGACCGCCAGGCCGGTGGTGACCAGCACCAGCGCGAGCACCAGCAGCCGGGCGCGCAGGGACAGCCTTGACAACCGGGACAGCCCGGACAGCCTCGACAGCCGGGAGAGCGGCCGCCGGGGCAGGGGCAGCCGGGAGAGCGGCCGCCGGAACACCGACAGCCGGGTGGAGAGCCGGGCGGACACGGAGCGGACCGGTCAGCCCTGCGGGGGGCGGCGCAGCGCGTAGCCGATGCCGCGCACGGTGTGGATCAGCTTGGGGCCGTGGGCCGGGCCGGAGTCGAGCTTGCGGCGCAGGTAGGAGATGTACGACTCGACGATGGAGAGGTCGCCGCCGAAGTCGTAGGCCCAGACGTGGTCGAGGATCTGCGCCTTGGAGACCACCCGGCCGACGTTGGCCATCAGGTAGTGCAGCAGCTTGAACTCGGTCGGGGAGAGCGCGACGGGGGTGCCGGCCCGGGTGACCTCGTGGGCGACCGGGTCGAGGCTGAGGTCGGCGACGATGAGCCGGCCGTCCTCGGCGGGCCCGCCGGAGCGGCGCAGGATGGCGCGGATCCGGGCGATCAGCTCCTCCAGGCTGAACGGCTTGGTGACGTAGTCGTCGGCGCCCGCGGCGAGGCCCTGGACCTTGTCGCCGACGCCGTCCTTGGCGGTGAGGAAGAGCACCGGGAGGTGGTCGCCGGGGTGGCCGTGCACGGGCCCGGCGATCTGGCCGCGGTTGGTCCGCTCGCGCAGCTTCTCGACGACGGTGAAGCCGTCGAGGTCCGGGAGCATCACGTCGAGGACGACGAGGTCGGGGCGTTCGACGGCTATCAGGTCGAGGGCCTCGGTGCCGCTGGCGGCGGAGGCGACCCGGAAACCGGAGAAGCGCAGCGAGGCGGCGAGCAGTTCGCGGATGTTGGGTTCGTCGTCGACGACGAGGAGGAAGGCCTCGCCAGGGCCGCCGGCCACCGCGGACCCGCCTGGTGTGGTGACTGTGCCTTGCACGGGGCTTTCGCCTCCTGGTCGGACGATGGCGTTCAGCATGAGGCTAGCCCCCGGAGGCTATGCGGCATCGATGAATGTTGGATTAACACCTTATCGGTCGGTTTTTTAAGCACAAGGCCCCCAGCACAGGCTGGGTGGTATGCGCACGGACGGTAACGCCCCGCAAGCACCGACAGCCGAGAACCCGACGGCCGAGAGCCCGACGCCTGCGGCCGGGGAGACCACTCCCCGGCCGCGGAAGGGGCTCCGGTCAGGCGTGCTGACCGGGCCGGTACCCGCCGGCGGGCATCCGGGTGATCACGTTGCCGCGGTTGAAGGCGTTGATGATCGCGATGAGGGCCACCAGGGCCGCGAGCTGCTCCTCGTCGTAGTACTTCGCGGCGTTCGCCCAGGCCTCGTCCGTGACCCCGCCCGCCGCGTCGGCCAGGCGGGTGCCCTGCTCCGCCAGCTCCAGGGCGGCACGCTCGGCGTCCGTGAACACCGTCGCCTCCCGCCAGGCCGCGACCAGGTTGAGGCGGGTCGCCTCCTCCCCGCCGTGCACGGCGTCCTTGAAGTGCATGTCGACGCAGTAGCCGCAGCCGTTGATCTGGCTGGCGCGCAGCTTCACCATCTCCTGCGTCGCGAACGGCAGAGCCGAGTCCACGATCGCCTTGTTGGCCGCGATGAGGTGCTTGAGGACCTTGGACATGGTCTGGCTGGCGAAGGGGTTCAGTCGGGCTTCCATCGTGTGCTCCCTTGTCGTCGTCCGCTGGTGCCCTCTGAGACAGGACACCCCGGCGAGTCGTGACAGGCGTGGATGTGACCTGCATCACCATCTTCGCCGCGCCGTTGGGTAGCCTGCGGATACCCTGCTCGGCCAACCGGGGGAGGAGCTCCATGGCGGAATCGGCAGTTGCGACGGATGCGGCCGGCTACCGACCGCTGCTGTTCTCCATCGCCTACGGGATGACGGGCTCCGTCGGCGACGACGAGGACATCGTCCAGGACGCCCTCCTCGGCCTGACCCGGGCCGACCGGGCCGGGACCACGATCACCAACCTCAAGGCGTACCTGACCACGTCGGTGACCAGGCTGGGCATCAACCACCTGACGTCGGCGAGGGTCCGCCGGGAGACGTACATGGGCGAGTGGCTGCCCGAACCCGTCGTGGTGACCGCCGACCACCCGGGGCCCGCCGAACACACCGAGCTGGCCGACGCGTTGTCGATGGCGTTCCTCGTCCTACTCGAAGCCCTCTCCCCCACCGAGCGGGCGGTGTTCATGCTCCGCGAGGCCTTCGGGTACGGCTACCCGGAAATCGCCGACGCCGTCGGCAAGTCCGAGGCCAACTGCCGCCAGATCCTCACCCGCGCCCGCAAGCGCCTCACCCCCTCCCCCCAGCCCGTCGACACCCGGGCGCGCAAGGCCGAGGCCGACGAACTCGCCCGCAGGTTCTTCGACGCCACCGAAGGCGGCGACCTGGACGCCCTGCTCCAAATCCTCTCCCCCGACATCGCCTTCCACGGCGACGGCGGCGGCAAGGCCCGCGCCCTCGGCAAGACCCTCACCGGCCTACGCCGCGTCGCCCAACTCCTCATAGGCGGCCTCCGCCGCAACCGCAAACTCGGCGTCACACTGACACCCGCCACCGTCAACGGCCGCCCCGGCGCCGCCTTTTATGACACCGAGGGCCGCATCGCCGGCGTGCTGGAACTCGACATCGCCGACGGCGCCATCCGGGCCGTCCACTCGGTGTCCAACCCCGACAAACTCACCCACCTCGGCCCGGTCTCCGACATCGCCCTGGTGAAGCCGAAGTGACCCTCCTCAGAGCTTCCACTGGATCGAAGATCCGTCCGGGCCCGTGTAGCCCACGGACTGCCCTCAGGCCCCGTCTCGACGGTGAACCACTCCCGACGGGGCCGGTTGCGGTCGAGCCAGGTTCGGTGCGCGGTCTCGATGGCCTGCCACAGGTCCCGGGGGCCGCTGACGGCGACGGTCGACGAGCCGTCGGGGTGGTCCTGCACCTGGGCCACGCCACCAACTCCGGCATTTGTCAGATGAATCCGAGGCATGACTCGTACGCTGGGCCGCCGCCTGACCCGTGGCGGGCGAGCACCAACATATATAGGGCAGCGAGGCGCGCTAGAAGACGATTTCCTGTTCCCTCAAGAACTCGTCCCTGATGCTTTCGATCAGGCTGCGCATCTCGTCACCGAACAAGGCCGCGCCCACGAACCCGTCGAACTTTCGGACATAGACCTCAACGTCGCGAGGGTCAGTCACGACCAACTCGGCACGAGGGGGCGGCGGCTTCGGCGCAGGAAGTCGGTTTGGCCGACTTCCTGTGCTGAGGGGACTCGGGCAGTGCCGTGACGTACCGTCAGCGACTGGGCGCGGGGCGCGTCGGGGCACTGTCGGTGGGGCCGGGCGGGGGCAGGTCGCGCAAGTCGGCGTCGAGGCTCCCGGGCGTAGGCAACCTTTTGGGCCGCTCGCGGCATCTAAGTGGTGTCGGGGCTGCGAGAGGGGGAGGGCGCGGTAGGCGGGCAGGTGTGGTCCGTGGTCGTGCCACCGAGGGGGGGCTGAATTGGTTGCGGGTGGCCTAAATTTCTTATTGCGCTTATTTAGTGCGTATGCGACTTGATGTTTTGAAGTCGAATTCCGGTATCTGTTGCACAGCCGTGACAGCCACATGCGAAAAATCGTTCGACCAGCGAGGTGTGCGGGCTAGCATTCCTGGATGGAATCGAATCTCCCTCCGATATGGAATTCCTCCGACAGCGCGGCTCTCCCCCCGCCCCGCAAGGCGCCGCTTCGGCTGGCCCGCTTCGGTGGGATCTTCCTGGCGGCGAGCGTGGTGTCCGGTGTGCTGCTGGCGGGCCTCGCCCTGCCCGCCGCCGGCGGTTTCGGGCTGACTGCCAAGGGCACGGCGGAGGGCTTCGAAGACATCCCCAGCGACTTCAAGACCCCGCCGCTCACCCAGGCGACGCAGATCTTCGACGCCAAGGGCGGCCTGATCGCCAAGGTGTACGAGCGCGACCGTACCGTCCTCGCCCCTGACCAGATGTCGCCGTTCATGCGGCACGCCCAGGTCGACATCGAGGACGCCCGCTTCTACGAGCACGGCGCCGTCGACCTCAAGGGCGTGCTCCGGGCGATCGGCAAGAACGCCGAGAGCGGCACCGCCTCGCAGGGTGCCTCGACGCTGACCCAGCAGTACGTGAAGAACGTCAACGTCGAGAAGGCGGGCGAGGATCAGGCCGCGGTGCTGGAGGCGCAGCGCAAGACCCTGGGTCGCAAGATCCAGGAGCTCAAGGTCGCGATCAAGCTGGAGGAGGACCTGTCGAAGGACCAGATCCTCACCAACTACCTCAACATCACGTACTACGGGAACGGCGCCTACGGCGTGGAGGCCGCCTCCCAGCGCTACTTCAGCAAGAGCAACAAGGACCTGACCATCGCCGAGGCCGCCATGCTGGCCGGGCTGGTGCAGAACCCGTCCCAGTACGACCCGAAGCTGCACCCGGTGGCCGCGCAGAAGCGCCGGGACACGGTCATCGACAAGATGCTGGAGAACAAGCACATCACCGCGGACCAGGCCAAGGAGGCCAAGGCCGCCCCGCTGGGTCTCAACTTCAAGGATCCGCAGAACGGTTGCATCACCGCCACCGCCCAGGGCGGCATGGGCTTCTTCTGCGACTACGTCCGGCACGTGGTCAAGCAGGACCCGGCGTTCGGCCAGAGCGCCGCCGACCGCAAGAAGTTCTGGGACACCGGCGGCCTCAACATCTACACCACGCTGGACCCGGACAAGCAGGCCGCCGCCCAGAACGCGGTGACCGCCAACGTGAAGGTCACGGACAGCGTCTCGGCCGCCGCCACCATGGTCGAACCCGGCACCGGCAAGATCCTCGCCATGGCCCAGACTCGCCCGTACGGCCTGGACGCCAACAAGAACCAGACCGTCGTCAACCTCAACGTCGACGCGGCGATGGGCGGCGGCAACGGCTTCCAGCCCGGTTCCACGTTCAAGCCGGTCGTCGCGGCCGCGGCCCTGGAGGCGGGCCTGCCGGCGACCCAGGAGTACTCGGCCCCGAACAAGCTCGAGTACCCGACGATGAAGACCTGCGAGGGCACCTGGAAGAACCAGGGCCGGCCCAAGACCGTGGTGCCCAACGAGTCCGAGAACGAGAAGGGCCCCTACCAGCTGAAGCAGGCGATGGCCCTCTCGGTCAACACCTACTTCGTGCAGATGGAGCAGGAGATCGGCCTCTGCGCGGTCAAGCAGATGGCCAACAAGCTGGGCGTCACCAGCAAGGCCAGCGGCAAGCCGCTGGAGGAGGTGCCCGCGATGGCCCTGGGAGTGGAGGAGATGAGCCCGCTGACCATGGCCAACATCTACGCGACCTTCGCCGCCCAGGGCAAGCACTGCGCCCCGATCGCCATCAACAAGATCACCACCGTGGACGGCAAGGACGTCCCCGTCCCGGCCGGCCAGTGCGAGAAGGCGTTCTCCGATGACACGGCGCGGGCGATGAACACCGTCCTGAACGGCGTGACCGAGAACAAGGGCACCGGCGCGGCGCTCAACCTCGACGACAACCGCCAGATCGCCGGCAAGACCGGCACCTCGGACCGCAAGCGGGCCGCCTGGTTCAACGGCTACACCCCGCAGCTCGCCACCGCCGTCTGGCTCGGCGGCCCCAACGGCGGCGTCGAAATGCGCAACCTCACCATCAACGGGAAGTACCGCACCGAGGTGTTCGGCGCCGACGGCCCCGGCCCGATCTGGCGCGACGCCATGAACCAGGCCCTGCGCGGCACGCCCAAGCAGTCCCTGCCGATGGCCGACATCCCCGACCCGGCCCCCAAGACCGACCCGAACAACACCGGCACCGGCACGGGCGCCCCGGCCACCAACCAGCCCGACCAGCAGCACTGACAGCAGTTACACCGGCGGCCCCTTGCGAGCAGCAAGGGGCCGCCGGATCGTTTCGCTCAGACGTCGGCGGTGAGGTGGTCGAACTCGCCCGCCTTCGCCCCCTGGAGGAACGAAGCGAACTTGAGGGCGGTGGTGCGGACGATGACCTCGCCCTCGTCGGACTCCCGGAGTTCGATCAGCCCGGCGACCGCACGGACCTCGACACAGTTTTCGCTGGAGCTACTGAAGGACGACTTCTGCCATTGGTCTTGAGACATCTCAGCCTTTCAGGTTCTTGCCCGTGCGATGGATTAGATCTCGCGAATCCTCGCCGCTGAGGGCAGCCTTCTCGATGCGGTTGAAGACTTCACGATAGGACTCAAGCTCACTCGGGGCATCGAAGAAAATCGGGCCCTGCGATGACTCCACCTCGGCCGTATCAAGCTCGGGCACCTCCCCGGAGGTGTAGATGAGGCTCTCGACCGGTCCGGGATAGGTGTGGGCGGTGAAGGGAATGACGCGGATGCTTATGTCATCCCTGAGGGAGTCATCGATCAGGCTGTGAAGCTGCCCTCGCAGCACGTCGGTGCCACCGAAGCGCGTGAGCAAACTGGACTCATGTAGATAGGCTTCGAGCTTCTTCCGAGGGCTCTGAAGGACCCTCGTTCTGCGCTCCGATCGGAACGCGGCATGCAGATCGAGTTCGTCGGCAGGAAGTCGAGGGATCCGTCGACTGAAGATTCCTCGTGTGTAGTCGTCTGTCTGCAGAAGCCCCGGAAGGAACGTCGACGCGCAAACCCTGATCTTCGTTGCCGCGAAGTCCTCGTGCTCGGCGGATTCGAGGAAGACGTCGGGGATGTGGTTGCGGTACTGCTCCCACCAACCCTTGTCTCGCACTGTGATGATGCCGTTGAGGGCGTCGATGAGCGGCTGGTTGTAGCACTCGCAGGCATCGGCGACTGTCCGGAGCCGGTCCACGCTGACGCTGGTCTTCCCGCTCTCCATCTGCGTCACCTGGGCAGGGCTCACTCCGAGCACGCGAGCAAGTTGGCTGCCTCCGAGGCCTGCTTGCTCTCTCATCTTTCGCAGTTCAGCGCCCAGGCGACGCTGACGAAGGGTTGGGTTGTGGCGACCTGGCATGGCGTCCTCTCAACATCCTGTGGGATCAGTGTGCCGCGTCGGCTGCGGCAAGGACCATCCGTCCCCCGGGAGAGGGATCTTCCTCGCAACTACCTAAATTTAAGTTCCGGTGCGCTATCGTCAACCTCAGATCGATCCGATGGATCGTCAGCAATGCCTGCTCGTCGGGCAGTAGGCGCCTGCTGCCCGCGCGCTGAAGGCATCCCCCCTCCCCACACCAGCAGCCTCGCGGAGGTTCCCGTGTGCACCCTCAACACCCCCTCGCTCGCGCTCGCCCGGCAGTCCCTGCGGGACGCCCTGACCCGCTCCGGGTGGGACGCCGAGACCATCTTCTTCGCCGAACTCGCCCTGGCCGAACTGGTCGTCAACGCCTGGCGGCACGGCAAGACCGCCTCCCCCGTCGTCCTCCTCTCCCTCCTCGACGGCACCCTCCGGGTCTCCGTCTCGGACGAGAGCGACGTCTTCCCCGAACGACGCCAGCTCCCCGCCCTGGCCACGACCGGCCGGGGGCTCCAGCTCATCGAAGGGCTCACGCACCGCTGGGGCGTGGACTCCCAGGAGCGCGGCAAAACCGTCTGGTACGAGCTGGACTTCGCCGCGTGAGCGCCGCCCGCGAACCCGTCGCGCCGGACGACCCCCGGATGCGCGACTACACCCAGCCCCAGATCGTCGCCCTGCTCGGCGAGGTGCACCAGCGCAGGCGCTCCTACGGTCTCCTCTGGGGCTCCGCCTTCCCCCACGAGACCACCCTCGACGGCCGCATCCTCGTCGACTTCGGCAACGCCCCCGTGAGCACTCTGCTCAACCTCCTCCACCTCCTCCGCGACGTGGAACGGGACGAGGCGTGGGGGTGATGGACTTCTTCGTCGGAGCCGTTCCCCTCAGAATTCCGCGCCCCGACGACCGCGACGACCGCAACAACCGGCGCTGAACACACGCGAAGGCCCTCACCCCAGGGATTGGGCGAGGGCCTCGCGGCGTCCGGGAGCTACGGGGTCAGCCCCCGGACGGGTTCTTGGGAGCACCTCCACCGCCGAAGCCGCCCGCGCCACCCGCACCGGCCGCCGCGCCCTCGACGAGCTGGCTGGCCGCGTAGCCGCCGTTGGCGTCGGGGGTGCCGACGACGGTCACGCTCTGGCCGGGCTGGAGGTCGGCGACCTTGCCCTCCTTGTTGAGCTGGACCTTCGTCGCGTCGCCGGTGGTGACCTTGACGGTGTTGCCGTTGGCGTCGGTCAGGTAGACGGTGTTGCCGTCGACGGCCTTGACCGTGCCCCGGGTGAACCCGCCCTGGCCGCCCTGCCCAGCGCCCTGGCCGGAACCCTGGGCACCACCCTGCCCACCCCGGCGAGACCCGCTCTGCCCGTACCCCCCGCCACCACCACCCGCCCCGGCCGCCCGCTGCTGCCCGGCGGCGGAAGCCGTCGCGTGCGAGGCACCGCTGTTCGTCCCGTGGTTCTGCTGGTACCAGACCCCGCCCGCGAACGCCCCACTGGCGATGACGCCCCCCGCCAGCACCAGGCTGAGCCAGGGCAGCTTGCGCCGCGGCGGGGCGGCGAGTTCGGCGGTGACGTCGCGGGCGTCCGGCGGGGTGGCGAGCAGGGCGACCTGCTCGGCCGGCGTGCTGCTGCTGACCGTGGCGATCTCGTTGCTCATGGGAGTCCTACTCGTGCCGGAGGGCGTCGATCGGCCGCAGCGAGGCGGCCCGGTTGGCGGGGTAGCTGCCGAAGAACAGCCCGATGGCGACGGCGATGCCGAACGCGCCGATCACGGATTCGGGGATCACCACCGGTTTGATGCCGACGATGCTGAAGTGCGAGCCGGCGATCCCGGCGGCCACCCCGAGCCCGGCGCCGAGCACCGAGAGCAGGGTCGACTCGGTCAGGAACTGCCCGAGGATCACCGCGCGCGGGGCGCCGAGCGCCTTGCGGATGCCGATCTCCCTGGTCCGCTCGGTGACCGTCACCAGCATGATGTTGGTGATCCCGATCCCGCCGACGAGCAGCGAGATCGCCGCCACCGCGCCGAGCAGCACGGTGAAGGTCTTCGTGGTGCTCTCCCTCGCCGTGAGCAGCGAGGACTGGCTGGTGATCCGGAAGTCGGCCTTGGTCGGGTCGGCGATGGCGTGGGTGCCGAGCAGCACCCGGGTGATCTCGGCCTGGGCCGCGGTCGTGCTGTCGGCCGAACCGGCCTGCACCAGGATCTGGTTGACCGATCCGAAGCCGGTGAAGGCGTTCTGCACGGTCGGCAGCGGGGCGATCACCACGTCGTCCGGGTCGGTGAAGCCGCTGCCGCCCTTGGCCTGGAGCACGCCGACCACGGTGAACGGGGTGCCGCCGAGGACGATCTTCTTGCCGACCGGGTCCACGGTGTCGAACAGCTGCTTGGCCGTCGTGGCGCCGAGCACCGCGACCTTGCGCGAGCCGAGCACGTCGTCGTCGGTGAAGTACTCGCCGTGCGCGACCTTCTGGTTGGCGGTCTCGAAGTACGCCGGGTAGGTGCCGACGATCGAGCCGGGGCTGTACGAGATGTCCCCGTACAGCGCCGTCCCGCTGGTGGTGACCACCGGGGCGACCGACTTGATCGCGGTCGAGTCGGTGTCGGCGGCCAGCGCCTTGGCGTCGGCGACCGTCAGCTTCTTCACCGAGGAGGTGGCACGGGAGCCGCCGCTGGCCGAACCGGAGCTGACCGTGAGCGAGTTGGTGCCGAGCGAGGTGATCGACTCCTTCACCGCGACCGACGAGCCGTTGCCGACGGCCAGCAGCAGGATCACCGAGGCGACGCCGATCAGCACCCCGAGCATGGTGAGCGCCGAGCGCACCTTGTTGGCGGCCAGGCCGCCGACCGCGAAGCGGAGCATCTGCCAGAGGATCACGCCGACACCCCCAGCTCGCGCAGCAGCGGCGGCGGCCCGTCCACCGGGGCCTGCCGGACGTCGCTGACGATCCGGCCGTCGACCAGCCGGAGCACCCGCTTGGCGTGCCGCGCGACTTCGTCCTCGTGGGTGATCAGGACGACGGTGCGGCCGGTGGCGTTGAGCGCGTCGACGAGGTCGAGGACCTCCTCGGTGGAGCGGCTGTCCAGGTTGCCGGTGGGCTCGTCGGCGAGCAGCATCGCGGGCGCGGTGACCAGTGCCCGGGCGACCGCGACGCGCTGCTGCTGGCCGCCGGAGAGCTGGTTGGGCCGGTGCCCGGCGCGCTCGGCGAGGCCGACCAGGGAGAGCGCGGCCAGGGCCCGGCGGCGCCGTTCCGAGGCCCGGACGCCCGCGTAGGCGAGCGGCAGCTCGACCTGGGCGAGCGCGGTGGTGCGCGGGATCAGGTTGAAGGACTGGAAGACGAAGCCGATCTTGCGGTTGCGGACCAGCGCGAGCTGCCCCTCGTCGAGGTGGCCGACGTCGATGCCGTCCAGCAGGTAGCGGCCGGCGGTCGGGACGTCCAGGCAGCCGAGGATGTTCATCATGGTGGACTTGCCGGAGCCGGAGCTGCCCATCACCGCGACGAAGTCGCCCTGGTGGATGTTCAGGCTGACGCCGAGCGGGCCGCCGGTGTCCGGGTTCTCCGGGCCGTGCAGCGCGTGCACGACGGCGTCGCCGTGCCCGTACGCCTTGGTGATCCGGCGCAGCTGGATGACGGGCGGGGGCGCCGCCGGGACGCGCTTGTCGATGACGTGACGCATGCTCAGCCCTTACCGCCCCGGCCGGCCCCGCCGCCGCCGTTGCCGCCACCGCCGACGCCCGCCAGGCCGGCAGCGCCGCCCTGACCGCCACGGCCCTGGCCGCCGCCGACCCCCGGGAAGGAGGCGTTCGGGAAGCCGTTGCCGCCGCTGGTGGTGGGGAGTTCGACCTTGTCGCCCTCCTTCAGCCCGGAGACCACCTGCACCGTGCTGTCGCCCTCGACGCCGACCCCGACGCTGACCCGCTCGCTGGAGCCGTCCGGGTGCACCACGGTCGCGGTGCGGCTGGTGCCGGTGCCGGAGAGCGCGGAGGTGGGCAGCGACAGCGCGCTGTCCGCCTCGCCGGTGATCACCTGGACGGTGGCGCTGAGGCCGGTGCGCAGCGCGCTGGTGTCGCCGCTGAGCTGGAGCGTGGCGGCGTACTGGACGGCCGTCGAGCCGGCGCTGCCGCCGCCGCTGCTGGGCAGCGAACTGACGGACAGGACACTGGCGTTGAGCTTGGTGTCGGACTGCGCGTTCAGGGTGACGGTGGCCGCCTCGCCCTTCTTGAGCTTGAGCGAGTCCAGCTCGGAGAAGTTGGCGGTGACCTGCATCCCGGTCGGGTTGGTCAGCACGATGAAGCCGCTCGGCGCGCCGCCCGAAGCGGTGCTGCCGGTGGACGACTTGCCGGTCGACCCGGACGACCCGGCCGACCCGGAGGAGCCGGACGAGCCGGACGAGCCGCCGGAGCTCGCGCCCACGGTGTCGCCGACCTTCGCCGAGACGGACGCGACCGTCCCGTCCACCGAGGCGGTCAGGGTGGTGCCGGTCAGCGCCGCCTGGGCGTTGGCGAGGGTGGTCTGCGCGGTGGCGACCTGCTGCTGGGCCTGGGCGACGGCCGCGTCGTCGACCTTGGTGGTGGTGATGGTGGTGGTCTGCGGAGCGGGCGTGCTGTTCGCGCCCGCTCCGCGGTCCCCACCACCGCCGCCGTTGCCGCCGGCGCCGGAGGTCGCACCCGGCAGCGGCTGGGTGGTCGTGGTGGTGACACCGGCCTGCGCCTTGGTGAGGTTGGCGTTGGCCGTGGTGAGGGACGCCTGAGCGGCGTCCACCTGCTGCTGGGCGGCCGTGGTGTCGACGGTGGCGAGCAGCTGGCCCTTCTTGACGGCGTCCCCCACCGCGACCTTGACCGAGGTGAGCCGGCCGCCGGTCGCGAAGTCCTGGGCCGCGTCGGTCGGTGAGACCAGGGTGCCGGTTCCGGACACGGTGGCCAGGACCGTTCCCTTGGCCACGGTCGCCGTACGGATCTGGGTCTTGCCGGCGGCGGCACTGGTGCCGCTGTTCACTGTGGCGTACACCAGGGCGGCACCGCCCAGGAGCGCCACGCCGAGCGCGGAGTTGACGAGGACGACGCCTCGCCGTCGCGGGAGCACCTTCATGCCGGACAGCTTTCCTGGGCGCTCTTGCGGAGCCCTGGGCGCGGGCTGGGAGAAGACTGACCGTGCGGATCCGGGCATTCCGGTCACACCGCCCGGTTCGCGCGGGCGCCTTGGCCGTGCCGTGGGCCTTCGTTGGCCGAACTCCCAGCGGGCTCCCAGCGAGTTCCGGTGAGTTCCGGTGATCTCCAGCCATCCGGCAGCGCCCCGGGTCCCGACGCCGACCGGCCCAGGCCCCCGGGAACGCCGTAGGGGCGCACCGCGAACGGCGCGCCCCTACGGATGAAGACCCTACGGAGAGGAGAGGGATCAGAGCGTCTTGCGGAACGCCTCGGCCACCGAGAGGAAGATCGAGTTGCCCTCGGTCTCGCCGATCGAGATCCGGACGCCCTCCGGGAACGGCCGGACGATCACCCCGGCCTCGGCGCACGCGACGGCGAACTCCTGCGAGCGCTCGCCGAGGCCCAGCCAGACGAAGTTGGCCTGCGAGTCCGGGATCTCCCAGCCCTGGGCGCGCAGCGCGGCCACCACCCGGGTGCGCTCCTCGACCAGCGCGTCCACCCGCTCCAGCAGCGCCTGCTCGGCGCGCACCGAGGCGACGGCGGCGTTCTGGGCGAGCTGGCTGACGCCGAACGGGACGGCGGTCTTGCGCAGCGCGTTGGCCACCGGCTCGTGCGCGATCGCGAAGCCGACCCGCATGCCCGCGAGGCCGTACGCCTTGGAGAAGGTGCGCAGCACGCAGACGTTGGGGCGGTCCCGGTAGAGGTCGATGCCGTTGGGCACCTCGGGGTCGCGGATGAACTCGATGTACGCCTCGTCGACGACCACCAGGACGTCGGACGGGACGGCGTCCAGGAAGCGCTCCAGCTCGGCGCGGTGGATCACGTTGCCGGTGGGGTTGTTGGGGTTGCAGACGAACACCAGCCGGGTCTTCGGGGTGATCGCGGCGAGCATCGCGTCCAGGTCGTGGTCGCCGGCCTCGGTGATCGGCACCGGGACGGGGGTCGCGCCGGCGACCTGGGTGATGATCGGGTACGCCTCGAAGGAGCGCCAGGCGAAGACCACCTCGTCGCCGGGGCCCGCCGTGGCGAGGATCAGCGACTGGGCGACGCCGACCGAGCCGGTGCCGGTGGCGATGTGCTCGACGGGCACGCCGAAGCGCTCGGCCAGCACCTCGCTGAGCTCGCCGACGGCCATGTCGGGGTAGCGGTTGAGCGAGCCGGCCGCCGCGACCGCCGCCTCCAGCACGCCGGGCAGCGGGTCGTACGGGTTCTCGTTGGAGGACAGCTTGTACGCGTCGGCGCCGGCCGGCTTGCCGGGCTTGTAGGTGGGGATGCCGTCCAGGGTCGGCCGCAGCCGCGGGCCCTGCGCTGACGTACTCGTCACGGTCCTACTCCTTCTCGATGCTGTCCGCGCGCGTTCGGCACGCGTTCGGCGCGTGTTCGGCGCGTGTTCTCCGGTGCGGTCGCCCCCGCCACCTGTGGGATCGCCACCGTGCCCGGGATCTCGGAACGCGTCCGGGGCACCCCGGTCGGGTGCCTTGAACGATACCGACCGCGCTCACCCGTAGGGGTGAGATGCCCGGTCGGGTGACAGGCGCAGATCAGCCATTCTGCCGGGTTCCTTTGGCACATGTCAGAGGTAAGACGGCTGGTTTCGTGCGGGTATCGAAGGAGCGCACCCCGGCTCACTCTTGGAGAAACGTATCTCCAAGGGCTCCCGATGCGCCGGTCACAGACCCTTGTCAGGAGCCATACGATCGGTCCGCCATGACAGCAGCAGCCAACCAGAGCGGTCGGCGTCCCACCACCTCACGGCGTCTGGAGCGGGCCGGCATCCGGGATGTGGCAGCAGCCGCCGGAGTGTCGATCACCACCGTCTCCGACGCGCTGAACGGAAAGGGCCGCCTGCCCGACGAGACCCGCAGCCGGGTGCGCGAGGTCGCCGAACGCCTCGGCTACCGGCCCTCCGCGGCCGCCCGCACCCTGCGCACCGGACGGTCCGGCCTGATCGGGCTGACCGTCACGACCTACGGCGAAGAACCGTTCACCTTCACGGAGTTCGCGTACTTCGCCGAGATGGCCCGGGCCGCCACCAGCGCCGCCCTCGGCCGCGGCTACGCGCTGGTGGTGCTGCCCGCCTCCTCCCGCCACGACGTCTGGGGCAACATCGCCCTGGACGGCACCGTGGTGATCGACCCGCCCGACCAGGACCCCCTGGTCAGCGAGCTGTACCGGTCCGGCGTCCCGGTCGTCAGCGACGGCAAGCCCGGCAACTGCCCGGTCACCGCCTGGGTCGACAACGACCACGAGGCCGCCGTGCTCGGCATCCTCGACCACCTCTCCGAGGCCGGCGCCCGCCGCATCGGCCTGCTCACCGGCACCAGCACCGACACCTACACCCGGCTCTCCACCGAGGCCTACCTCGGCTGGTGCGCCAAGGTCGGCCAGGAGCCGGTCTACGAGGCCTACCCCGCGCACGACCCGGCCGCCGGCGCCGTCGCCGCCGACCGGCTGCTCGCCCGCCCCGACCGGCCCGACGCCGTCTACGGCCTGTTCGACCCCAACGGCACCGACCTGCTCGCCGCCGCCCGCCGCTACGGCCTGCGGGTCCCCGACGACCTGCTGCTGGTCTGCTGCAGCGAGAGCGACGTCTACGCCACCACCGAACCGCCGATCACCACGCTCTCCCTCAAGCCCCGCCGGATCGGCACCACCGTGGTCAACCTGCTCATCGACGCCATCGAGGGCGTCGACTCCGGGACGGGCGTCGACATCGCCCGGCTCTTCCCGCCGCGCTTCCGCACCGCCGGCACCGGCCCGCCACCGGGCACCCTGATGCCGACCGAGCTGATCGTCCGCGCGTCCTCCCAGCGCCGGAGCCCGCGCACCACCGTCAGCCCTCCCCGACCCCCGGGCGAGGTCTAGACCATACCGAGCCGGGACAAAACGGACCTTGCGGGACGGCCCGGCTGACGCTCCGGAGGATTGGATACCCACCAGGTGACGACGCCGGGAGAGTGGTCTTCCTATGATGGGCGAATGACACCCGAGGACCGCTTCCCCGGGCCTGAACACCCCGACTCAGGCCCCCGCCACCAGCCGGACCTCGACGTGCTGCCGTACGGCACCTACTACGAACCGGAGCCCGCCACCGGCTACCCCGGCACGCCGTACGAAGCGGAGACCTACAGCGGCTACGGCGGAGCCCGCTACCTGGAGCAGCACTGGCCCGCCGACGGGCAGGACCACACCGTGCACGCCCCGGAGAACGCCCCGGTCTTCCACCAGGACCACCCCGGTTCCCACCAGGACCACCCCGGCTACGAGCCGACCCTGCCCGACCAGCAGTCCCCAGGCCACCAGGCCCCCGCCCACCAGGCCCCCGGCCGCGACGACCCGCCGACCATCGAACTCGGCCCGCCGCTGCCCGACCCCTCCGCACCCAGCTACCCGTACCCCGCCCCCGGCCCCGGCGAGCCCCCCGGCCCGCTCTACGTCGTCGGCGACGTGCACGGCTACCTGGAGGAACTGCGCGCCGAGCTGCGCCACCAGGGCCTGATCGACGCCGAAGGCCACTGGTCCGCCGGCCGCTCCCGGATCTGGTTCCTCGGCGACTTCACCGACCGCGGCCCCGACGGCATCGGCGTCATCGACCTCGTGATGCAGCTCGCCGCCGAAGCCGCCGCCGCCGGCGGCTACTGCCGCGCCCTGATGGGCAATCACGAACTGCTCTTCCTCGGCGCCGCCCGGTACGGCGACGAACCCGTCCAGTCCACCGCCGGCACCGCCTCCTTCCTCGCCGCCTGGCGGCTCAACGGCGGCCAGCAGCACGACCTGGACCGCCTGGAGGGCCACCACATCAGCTGGCTCTCCCGGCTGCCCGCCATCGCGCTGGAGGACGGCCACCTGCTGCTGCACTCCGACACCACCGCGTACCTGGAGTACGGCGAGTCCATCCCCGACGTCAACGACGCCGTCCACAGCCTGCTCGCCGACGAGGGCGTCGACGAGTGGTGGGACTGCTTCCGCCGCTTCACCAAGCGCTTCGCCTTCCGCGGCGACGCCGGCCCGACGGCCGTCCACGAACTCCTCGACACCTACGGCGGCACCCGCATCGTGCACGGGCACAGCCCCATCCCGTACCTCACCGGCGCGGTGCACGCCGACGACGGCCAGCCGCCGCACATCCCCGGCCCCTACGTCTACGCCGACGACCTCGCGGTGGCCATGGACGGCGGTGTCACCATGGAAGGGCGCCTGCTCGTCGCCCGACTCCCCGTCAACTGAGGCCCGCGAACCGGGGCCGGTCGAACGGGCGTTCCCGGCGCCCGGGCCACCGCACGCGCGCGGGCCGGGGCGCGAAATTCCGGAAACCGACTGTCAGCACGGCCGCGCCCGCCCCTACCATGAGGCACACCACACCCGGCCGCCCGTCCGGCGGCCCGCCTCCGCGCCCGTTTCGGCGCCCCTGAGGGCCCCGCGGCCCCTGGGGCGGAGCGAACCGGGGTCCGCATGAACGGGGTCCCCATGACCAACCCCCCGCCGCTGCTCGCCGAGGACCGCCCTGAATACGAGCGCCTCCTCGCCGAAGCCCTGCGCGACCGCACCGTCCTCACCGCCCTACGCGCACCCGGCGCGCTCACCACCGACCAGCTGCGCATCCGCGCCCTGCGCGACGCCGACGCCATCGCCGCCGCGGCCGCCACCGAGTACGCGCACTACACCCGGCTGCGCGAGACCCTGCGCACCACACCCCCGCCGCCCCCGGGCGCCGAACCCATCGCCCCCGGACTGCTCACCCAACTGCGCTCCGCCAACGGCGGCGCCGGGCTCTTCCCCGTCCTCACCGTGCTCACCCCGGTCCTCGCCTGGACCGCCGCCCTCGTCCTGCTGCTCATCGGCTACCTGCTGCGCGCCGCCAACCCCGACCTCACCCTCGCCCGCAGCCTCGTCACCGCCGGCTGGGTCGCCCTCGCCGCCGGAGTCGCCGCGATGGCCATCGGCATCATCGGACTCGTCCTCACCGCCATACGCGACGGCGGCGCCGCCGCCCCGGCCGGCACCGACCCCGAACTCGCCGCCGAACTCGCCGACGCCCGCCGCGAATGGCGCACCGCGCTGCGCGACCACGGCCTGCTCCCCTACCTGCACACCCACCTGCCCGCCGTCCCCGCCGGCGCCCCCGACTTCACCAGCCCGGGGTACACCTCACCCGACTTCTCCAGCCCGGGCCCCGTCCCCACCGCCGACTACACCTCACCCGACTTCACCAGCCCCGGCACCGTCCCCACCCCGGCCCCCGACTTCACCGCCCCCGGCTACACCAGCCCCGCCTTCACCAGCCCCGACGACGTCACCTGAACACCGGACACCGGCGGCCGTCCGCCCAGCAGCCGCTCGCCCAGCGCCCGCTGGCCGCGCGCGAGCCACCCCACCGGCCAGCGCAGCAGCACGTACAGGCAGAGCCCCCAGCCGGCCGCATGCACCGCCCACACCCCGGCCATGGTCGGGCCGCCCCAGGCCTGGTGGTAGTCCGTGTCCAGGTACCAGACCGGGTACCCGAAGTTCCGCACCGAGTTGAAGAGCGAGTACCCCACCAGCAGGAACGCCGCCGCGTCCAACGGCAACCCGAGCGCCGCCCGCCCCAGCACCCGGCCACCGGTCCAGCCCCGGCCCCCGGACACCCACGCCTGCCACCGCGCGGCCCGACCGGGCCGGCCGGCGAGCACCAGCGCCGCCCCCACCACCCCGGCCGGCAACGCCAGGAAGGCCCGGGCGGCGGTGCTGGTCTGACGGCGGATCGCGGACATCTTCGGGCTCCTCACCCTCGTTCGGCTGTTGGCCTCACCCTCCCGTGACACCGACCGGGCGGTCGTCACACCACGGGGCCGGATCAACCGTCATACCCCGGTACGACGTCCGGTGGTGCGCCGCTGCTCCCCCGCACGGGGGAGCCGGTTCCCCCCGGGTGCAGACCGTCGTCTTCCGGCTCGGTTCACCGGGTGCCGGTGGGCAACAGCCGTCAGGAGGTCAGCAGTTCGGCCGCCGGGGTGTGGTTCCCGGTCGCGGACGCCCCCGCCATCGCCGTGGAGGCCTTCTCCGGGTCGGTACGGGGCGGCACCACCAGGAGGAGGAAGTGGTCCTGGAAGCCGCGGGTGACGCTGATGGTCGCGTGGCTGCTGGTGAGCCAGTTGACCCTGATCAGGAGGCCGTTCACCACGACGGACCGGGGCACGCCGTCCCAGGCCGAGGTGTCGAGGCCCACCCGGATGATGCGCCCCAGGTGGGCGCCGAGCGCGGTGACCAAGTCCGGCAGTTCGGCCAGCACCCGGTTCGAACGCGGCCACCAGGCGCCGTCGAAGACCCCGCCCCGCGACATCGTCGGCTCCAGCACCAGACGTGGCAGCAGCGGGACACCGGGCACGGACCACGGCCCGGGGGTGGCGGGAACAGGGAGGGGGATCGGCAGCATCAGAAGCCGCCCGTCCGGTCCGCAGGGACCTGTCATGACCTAGGGCGACACCAGCGCCGGTACCGGTATACGGAATGTCCTCGGTTGTCTCCCAACGGTACTCCGCGGCACCCTCCGACGGGCCTCCCGTCACGGGAGTACGCTCGAAGACATCCAGGGCATTCCGCATCCCGGTACCCGTTCCGGCTTCGTTCTGGGTGAAGGGTCGTCCGGGCCGTTCCGGCCGGGCACCCGGGGACGGGAAGCGGTGACCACCGTGACCACTCACGCCCCGCAGGCGGCACGCACCGGTCACGGCCTCACGGTCGCCGACGCGATGGAGCCCTGCGAGTACCAGATAGCCGACGACAGCACCGTCGACCAGGCCAACGACATCCTGCGCGGCGCCCACGTCGAGTACCTGCTCGTCCGCGGCCACGACGGCCGGTGCGAGGGGCTGGTCACCCGCACCGGGCTCCACCCCTTCCTGGAGCACCCCCGGACCACCGAGCGGACCTCGATCAGCACCACCGCGCACCAGCGCGGCCCGTTCGCCTGGCCGGGCCTGGGCCTGGCCCTGGCCGCGATCGCGATGCGGGTCAAGCGCATGGCGGTCTGGCCCGTCGTCGACGACGACGGCTACATCCTCGGCATCCTCACCGCCGACCGCGCCACCGGCCTCCTCGAACCCGCCCCCGCCCTCGCCTGACCCGCACCGCCCCGCCGGGCACCGCTGAGGCGCGCTGCTCCGGCTAGGGGCCGGTCGAGGCGAAGACCTCGATGTCGCACTTCGCCGCGCCGCTGCGCCTGATCCTCGCGTCACTGGTGATCAGCGGTACGCCGAGGGCCTCCGCCAGGGCGACGTACTGGGCGTCGTAGGCGCTGAGGTTGGCATGCAGCTTCTTCACCCTGTCCCAGAACGCCAGCGTCTCCCGCTTGGCAATGGGAAGCATCCGGTAGGCGGCGACCGCTCGTTCCACTTCCCGCTCGGTCAGCTTGCCGCCCCGCTGCATGCCGAGGAGGGCCGACTGGATCTCGTAGTCCAGGAGGGTGGGGGCGTAGACGTCCCCCGCCGTGGCCACCCGGCCCCGGACGAGTTCCCCGTCCGGGCCGTGCGCCGTGAGGACCAGGACCAGGGCGGAACAGTCGATGACGATCAACGCCCGGCTCGCCCCTCGTCGATGGCCGCGACGACGTCGGCGGCACTGACACGGGCGGTGGTCTCGCGGTCCAACCGCGCCATCATCTCCGCCATCGTGGGCCTGGACGCCTCCCTGGCGATCAGGTCCTGCATGAACGCCTGCAGCGACTTGCCGGCCTGGGCGGCGCGGACCTTCAGGGTCTGGATCTGGTCGTCCGGGACGTCCCGGATGGTGAGCGCTGTCATATCTGCATTCTAGCGCCGATGCCTGCACAATGCAGACAGTCAAGCCCGCGCGGTTCGCGCGGCGAGCCCTCCCCCGCACCCGGGGGAGGGCTCGCCGTGCACGGCAGCCTCAGTCGGCCAGTGGCAGCCCGACTAGGGGCAGATCAACTCGATGGTCGGGAAGTACGTGCGGTAGCGCGTGGCATCACGGGTCAACAACCGGTAGCCGCGCACCGCCGCATGCGCACCGATGTAGAAGTCCGGCAACGGTGCGGTCTTCTGCCCGCCGCGCTTGCGGTACAGCAGAAATGCCTTGCCGGCCAGGAACCCCGCCTCGTAGGGGAGCGGCTCCCGCCCGAAGTCCTCGGCCGGAAGGACGGCGTCAAGGTCCTCGATCGCGGCGTATGCCACCGAGACCTCCGCGTAGACGATCGGGTTGATCACCACTTCGCCCTCGTCCTGGGCCTTGGACAGCGCGGCCTCCGACCAATCGGCCCAGGTCTCGTCGTCCGTCATCAGATCCAGCAGCACGCAGGAGTCCACCAGCGTCACCGGCCGCGCCCGGCCCGGTTCGACCAGCCTCAACCGGCTACTCGCCACGCAACAGCTCCATGATCTCGTCAGTGGACATGCCGCCCGCGGCGCTTCCCCTCATCCGGCGGGCCGCCCGCTGCCCCCTGGTGCCGTGGCCTGCCCGACGCACTATCCGCAGGACGCCGTCCTCCTCGATGACGTCCACCTCATCCCCGGGACGCAGGCCGCACTTCTCGCGAAGATCCGCAGGGATCGTGACCTGCCCCTTGCTGTTGAGCCGCATCTCCCGCCTCCGAAGTAGCACGTATTACCACTACCACGTAATACTAGCTCGGCGACCGGATCCCCCAGTGGCCCAAGTGCGGCGCCGTGGCCCAGGCATGCCGAAGCGCTGCCACAGGAACAGCGAGACACCCGGAGCAGCGCTTCGACAGAACGACGTCAGTCGGCGAGGGGGAGGTAGACCCGGTTGCCCTGGGCGGCGAACTCGGCGGACTTCTCCGCCATGCCTGCCAGGGCCTCGGCGTCGAACTCGGTCTCCACGGCACTGGAACCCTCGCCGTGCTCGGCGCGGATCTTCTGACTGATCTTCATCGAGCAGAACTTCGGGCCGCACATGGAGCAGAAGTGGGCCGTCTTGGCGGGTTCGGCGGGGAGGGTCTCGTCGTGGAAGGCGCGGGCGGTCTCCGGGTCGAGGGCCAGGTTGAACTGGTCCTCCCAGCGGAACTCGAAGCGGGCGTCGGAGAGGGCGTCGTCCCAGTCCTGGGCGCCGGGGTGGCCCTTGGCGAGGTCGGCGGCGTGGGCGGCGATCTTGTAGGTGATCACGCCGGTCTTGACGTCGTCGCGGTTGGGCAGGCCCAGGTGCTCCTTGGGCGTGACGTAGCAGAGCATCGCGGTGCCCCACCAGGCGATCATCGCGGCGCCGATGCCCGAGGTGATGTGGTCGTAGCCGGGGGCGACGTCGGTGGTGAGCGGGCCGAGGGTGTAGAACGGCGCCTCGTCGCAGATCTCCTGCTGGAGATCCATGTTCTCCTTGATCTTGTGCATCGGGACGTGGCCCGGGCCCTCGATCATCACCTGGACGTCGCGCTCGCGGGCGATCCGGCCGAGCTCGCCGAGGGTGCGCAGTTCGGCGAACTGCGCCTCGTCGTTGGCGTCCGCGATGGAGCCGGGGCGCAGGCCGTCGCCGAGCGAGAAGGTGACGTCGTAGCGCGCGAGGATGTCGCAGAGCTCCTCGAAGTTGCTGTAGAGGAAGTTCTCCTGGTGGTGCGCCAGGCACCAGGCGGCCATGATCGAGCCGCCGCGCGAGACGATGCCGGTCTTGCGGCGGGCGGTCAGCGGGACGTACCGGAGCAGGACGCCGGCGTGGACGGTCATGTAGTCGACGCCCTGCTCGCACTGCTCGATGACGGTGTCCCGGTACACCTCCCAGCTCAGGTCCTCGGCCTTGCCGTCGACCTTCTCCAGGGCCTGGTAGAGCGGCACGGTGCCGATCGGCACGGGGGAGTTGCGCAGGATCCACTCGCGGGTGGTGTGGATGTTGCGGCCGGTGGAGAGGTCCATGACGGTGTCGGCGCCCCAACGGGTGGCCCAGGTCATCTTCTCCACCTCCTCCTCGATCGAGGAGGTGACGGCGGAGTTGCCGATGTTGGCGTTGATCTTCACCAGGAAGTTGGTGCCGATGATCGCCGGCTCCACCTCGGGGTGGTTCACGTTGACCGGGATGACGGCCCGGCCGCGGGCCACCTCGGCCCGCACGTACTCGGGGGCGAGGCCCTCGCGCAGCGCCACGAACTCCATCTCGGGGGTGACCACGCCCCGCTTGGCGTAGGCGAGTTGGGTGACGGCGGCACCGCCGCGGCCGCGCAGCGGGCGGCGCGGGCGGCCCGGGAAGACGGCGTCCAGGTTGCGCAGGTTCCCGCCGCGCGGCGAGGTGTGCTTGATCCCGTCGTCCTCGGGGCGCGCCTCGCGGCCGTCGTACTCCTCGACGTCGCCGCGCAGGCGGATCCAGGCGTCGCGCAGGGCGGGCAGGCCGCGCCGCACGTCGGGTTCGTAGGCCTGGTCGGTGTACGGGCCGGAGGTGTCGTACAGCGGGACGGTCCTGCCGTTGGTGAGCTGCACCTCGCGGTACGGGACCCGCAGGTCGGGCCGGGACCCTTCGCGGTAGGCCTTGCGCCAGGCCGGGGTGGGGTAGCCGGTGCCGGCGCTGGTGACGGAGGCGGTGGCGGTGGCGGCCTCGCCGGTCTCGCTGCCGCCGGCCTCGGTGCCGCTGTTCCCGGTGCTGCGGGCAGGCTGCGGCTGTGCTTCGAACGTGGTCATCTGACCTCAAACTCCCTACGCCGGCATTACCCGGTCAGGTTCCTGCGGTCGACGCAGCCGTCGGTCCGTCCGTCGACGTCCCGGTCAGCGCCCTCTCAGCCCGGTGCTCCGAGCTCCCGCGTCGGCAGGCGGTGTTGCCTGCACATGACGCCCAACACCGTAGCGAGCCGATCGCCGCAGGTCCAGCACGCCTCCGGCCGGCCGGACGCCGCGCCGGGAACGCCGAAGGCCCGGCCCCCGTCCAGGGGGCCGGGCCTCGGGCGGTTGCTCAGCCCTTGGCGGCCTTCTTCACCAGGACCACCACGGCGGCGGCGATGCCGGCGACGACCAGCACCTTGATCAGAATGCTCAGCAGGGCGCCGACGACACCGAAGACGAATCCCACGATGTTCCAGAGCAGCACCAGGACCAGCACCGGGATGACGATGTTCCGCACCCAGGAGGGCAGCGACTTCCAGAGCTCAGCCATGACCGTTCCTTCTCTCCCCGTGGGGTCGGCTGCCGTCCGGTGCCGCATCCCGCTTGCTTTCGGTACTTCGATCGTACGGGGACACGAGTGCCGGAACGAGGCCCGATGGCCCGGAGAGAACCCCTAGATCACCCCGACCCGGGGCCCCGGGGAGACCCGGGTACGGGCATCGGGGACGACCCCCGGAAAGGGCCCCGCACCCCATGCGACCAGCGGTCAGACCGGCCAGCGCTCGCCGCGCCAGGCGGCGTCCCAGAACATCCACTCGTAGCGCGAGGTGGTCGTGAAGTGCTCGACGACCCGGCGCCGTTCGGCCGGGGAGATCTCCTCGCCGAGGCGGTCGGTGAGCGCCAGCACCCGGCGGACGACGGACTGGAACGCCTCGTCGCCGTAGGTGGCGATCCACTTGGCGTACAGCGGGTCGGGGGAGCCCTGGGCGAGCAGCGCCTCGCCGACCCGGGCGTAGATCCAGTAGCAGGGCAGCACCGCGCCGACGGCCTCGGCGAAGGAGCCGCCATAGACGGTGGCCAGCAGGTAGCTGGTGTAGGCCCGGGTGGTGGGCAGCACCGGTTCGGCGGCGGCCTGCTCGGCGCTGCCGCCGAAGGCGGTCAGGAACTCGGCGTGCATGCCCTGTTCGGCGGCCAGCGCGCCGACCGCGTCGTCGGCGAAGGCCCGCACGTCCTCCTCGCCGGGCGCCTTGGCGGCGCAGACGGCGAGCGCGCGGGCGTAGTCGCGCAGGTAGTGCGAGTCCTGGACGACGAAGTGGCGGAAGGCCGCACGCGGCAGGGTGCCGTCGGTGAGGCCGCCGATGAAGGGGTGGGCGAGGATCTCGGCGTACACCGGCTCGATGGCCGCCCAGAGTTCTTCCGTCAGGCTCTTGCTCATGCCCAGGACCCTAGACGGTCGGCCGCGGCCGGCCCACGGACGGTCAGTCCCCGGCAGGTCCCCGGCCGGTTCCCGGTCGGTCCGCAGACGGTCAGCCCTCGGGCGGGGAGAACACCACCAGGACCCGCAGTTCCTCGGTGACGTGGTGGAAGCGGTGCTCGGTGCCGGCCGGGACGTAGACGACGGTGCCGCGCCCGACCGTGGCGGTCTCGGCGCCGACGGTCAGTTCGGCGCGGCCGCTGATCACCTGGTAGATCTCGTCCTGGTCGTGCGCGGTCTGCGGGTCGGTGTCGCCGGGGGAGAGCGCGTAGAGCCCGGCGGACATCCGCGGTTCGCGCAGGAAGCGCAGGTACGCGCCGTCGTTCGCCGCGCGTTCGACGTCCAGTTCGTCCAACCGGAACAGCTTCACCGCTGCTCCCCTCCTTCGTCCATCCACCGTGCGGGCCACGGGCATTCAACACCACGGGCGCCGGACCGGGGGCGCCAAGATGTCCGGCGGGAGCGCCAACATGTCCGAGGAGAGCTTCCCCCGGGGCGGCGGGGCCTGCCAGGCTTGGGCGTCATGAAGGGTTTCCTCATCAAGACAGTGATCAACGCGGTGGCCATCTGGGTCGCCGCCTGGATCGTCAACGGTATCCAACTCGCGAGCGGCAAGGCCGACCTGGGACACAAGGCCCTGACGGTGGTCGCCGTCGCCGTGGTCTTCGGCCTGGTCAACTTCCTGATCAAGCCGCTGGTCAAGCTGTTCTCGTTCCCGCTGTTCATCCTCACCCTGGGGCTGATCACCTTCGTGATCAACGCCCTGATGCTGTGGCTGACCTCCTGGGCCGCGGGGAAGCTGCACCTGGACTTCAACGTCACGGGCTTCGTGCCGGCGCTGCTCGGCTCGCTGATCATCAGCCTGGTCTCGTGGGGGCTGCACCTGGCCCTGGACGACGACTGACCTCGGCCGTGGCCGGGCACCGACTGGCCGAACCCGACCTGGCCGGTCACCGACCGGCCGAACACGAGAGGGGCCCGCGCCCGGGTGGTTCACCCGGCGCGGGCCCCTTCGTCGGTGGCGGCGGCGCGGCCACCGCTCACCCCGCGTTCTCACATCCCCGGAGGATGTCCGCGAGCTGGGCGTCGAGTTCCTGCCCGGTGATCTCCTGGCCCATCGGCACCAGCCGGTCGGTGCGCGCCAGGAAGGCGACCAGCGGCGGCGCCGAGGCCCGCAGCAGGGCGTCCCCCTCGGGGGAGTGCAGCACGATGCAGACCTCGGTGAGCTCCTCGCCGATCGGGTGGATGTGCACGTCGCCCTCGCCGGAGGGCCGGCTGATGCCGTCGAGCAGCAGCTCGCGCGCGAACACCCAGGTGACGGGTTCGTCGCCGGGCAGGTGGAAGGTGAACCGGACGGCGTACGGGTCGCCGGGCTCGTACTCCAGGTCCACCACGATGCGGAAGGAGAGCTCGTGCGAGACCACGAGGTTCATCACCAGGTGTCCCTGGACTGTGCTGTGCTGCATGGCGCCAGTACCTCTCGTGGGGCGTGGGGGGCGGCCGGGTGGGCCGTGCGGTGGGGGCGGGGGGCTTCGGATGCGGGGGGCTTCGGGCGCGGGACCGGGATCGTCAATTGCTGGGTGGGTGGCGGTTTCTGACGGTTTTGTGCAACCAATCCCTGTTAGATCACCATCGTCCACGTTTGGGGACGTAGTGGACAAGGTGTGCTTTTTCAAATGGTGAACGGACGGGATCCGTACCGGCGCGAGGAGCGTCAGAGGACGAACGACGGGCCCATCGCGCCCACGCTGCGCCGCAGTTGGCCGGCGACGACGGTCAGCCGGTCGGCCTGTTCGACCGGCAGCGACAGGGCCATGGTGGCGACCATCGGCCCGACGGTGATGGGGACGGCCGCGCAGACGGTGCCGAGCGCGTACTCCTGACGTTCCAGGACGGGCATGGTCGGCCGCAGCGAGGCGAGCCGGCGCAGGACGGCGGCCTCGCCGGTGACGGTGGAGGGGGTGAGCCCGACCGGCGGGTGGCGGGCGAGGTGGTCACGGCGCTCCTCCTCGGACAGTTGGCCGAGCAGGCACTGGCCGATGGCGTGCGCGTGGCCGGTGGCACGGAGGTCGGCCCAGGGCTGGACGGCGGGGCGGCCGGGGTCGTCGGCGACGTCCACCACGTGGATCTCGCCGTCCCGGTAGAGCGCGAAGTAGACCGGGGCCCCGAGTTCGTCCCGTAACCGCTGCATCCGCGTGCGCAGGTCGTGCCGGTCGGACTGCCGGTCGTCGGCCCGGCCTATGCCGTTGACCGACTCCCCGTAGAAGAACCGGCCGTCGGAGCGCCGGAGGTAGCCCTCGTGGGTGAGGGTGCGCAGCAGGTGGTAGGCGGTGCCGAGCGGCAGTCCGGCGGCGCGGGCCAGTTGCTTGGCGGTGGCGCCCTGCCGGAATCCCCCGACTGCCTCCAGCAGCCGCAGCGCCCGCTGGACGGAGCCGATCAGGGTGGGGCCGCGGCCTTTGCCCGGCGAGGTGGACGGCGAGGTGGACGGCGAGGTGGGCGTCGGCGGGCTGCCGGGCGGCGAGGTGGGCGTCGGCGACCTGGCGACGCGCCCGGTGCGGACCGTCCTGGACGGCTCTGCGATCTGATCCATGGCCACGTCCATCCCCCAGCCCGAGTCAATGCACAGAAAGGGCATCCGGAGCGAAGCCCTCCGATCTGCCCGATAGTGGCTCATTGCAGCACAGGGATGACCTCCCTGCAATCACTCTTACAGCGATCACTCGGCAAAATCCTTCGATTCGAAGGTAAATATCAGAATCGATCGACATTTGGAAGATCAGTTCAAGATTCACCTTCGCTATCCAAGATCTATCCGCAGTTACTCCCCGCCCCCGAACGGACGCACCGGTTCGGGCGGGTTTCGGCCGGACCGTCCCGCGGGAGACTCCCGCACAACGCTCCAGCCCCGGAGGTCGCCATGGGCCCCGACAACCGAACCCCGCCGCCCCGCCCGGTGGTGAAGCGCACCGCGCGGGCGATCCTGCTGGAGCTCGACCCGGACGACCCGTACGGCCCGGCCTCGATCGTGCTGATCCGGCGGGTCCGGCCCGGCTCGCCCCAGCCGTACTGGATCACTCCCGGCGGCGGGGTCGAACGCGGCGACCGCACCGTGGTCGAGGCGCTGCACCGCGAGGTGGACGAGGAACTCGGCGGCAAGATCGTCGACGTGGTGCCCGCCTTCGTCGACACCATCAGCCACACGCACCATGACGACGGCACCCTGCTCCACCCGCACGGGGTCAAGGTGCAGCACTTCTTCGCCTGCCGGCTCGCCTCGATGGACCTCAGCCGGCGGCACGGCCCCGAGGTGGACGAGCCCAACGGCGAGTACCAGGTGGTCCGGTTGCCGTTCACCCGCGAGGGGGTGACCTCCGTCAACGTCGTCCCGCCCCGGCTGCGGGCGTACCTGGCGGCCAACATCGAGGGCGTCCGCGCGCTGCTCGCCCCGGACCTCGGCTGACCGACCGATCACCCCGCCGCCCACTCACCCCGCCGCCCACTCACCCCGCCGCGAGGTCGCCCACCAGGTCGTGCCGGATCCGCTCGGCCGGCACGCCCGAGCGCAGCAGCACCCCGACGCCCCGGCGGACCATCGCGGGCGGCCCGCTGAGGAACGCCTCCCGCCCGGCCCACGGCCCGAACCGCCCTACCACCTCAGGGAGTTCGCCGGTCAGCGCACCCTCGGCCGGCCCGGTGCCGGAGAGCACCGGCCGCACCGTGAGCCACGGCAGCCGCCGGGCCAACTCGTCCAGCCCGTCCAGCTCGTACAGATCGGCGGCGCGGCGGGCCCCGTAGAACACGTCGACGGCGCCGACCGGCGTGCCGCGCTCGGCCACCTCCTCGACCAGCGCGCGGATCGGCGCGATGCCGGTGCCGCCGCCGAGGCAGAGCAGGTCCGCGCCGGCGACGTGGTCGGCGGTCATCGTGCCGGCCGCCGGGCCCAGCCGCAGGACGTCCCCGGGCGCGGCCCGGTGGACGAGCGCGTTGCTCACCCAGCCCGCCTGGACGGCCTTCACGTGGAAGGTCAGCAGCCCGTCCGGCCGGGGGGCCGAGGCGAACGAGAAGTGCCGCCAGACCCGCGGCCACCAGGGCGTCTCCAGACTGGTGTACTGCCCGGCCCGGTACGGGTACGCCTGGTCCGGCCGGACGGTGATCACCGCGACGTCCCGGGTGCGGCGCTCGTGCCGGACCACCTCGCCCTGCCACCAGGGCGGCGAGGTGCGGGCGGCGTCCTCGGCGGCCTCGATCATGATCGAGGAGACCAGCCGGTAGACCCGGCGCCAGGCCAGCTCGGTCTCGGCGTCCCACCGGCTGCCCGCGTACCTGGCCAGCGCCTGCACCAGGCACTCGCCCACCGGGCCGTAGTGGCCGGTCAGCGTGCCGTACCGGCGGTGGCCGCGGCCGAGCGCGCCGAGGTGGACGCGCAGGCCGGCCGGGTCGTCGGCGCTGCGGGCGGCGGCCAGCAGCGCGCGGAACAGGCGGTCCCGCTGGACGTCCATGGCGGCGGGGAAGAGCGCCCGGACCTCGGGGTGGTGCAGGAAGATCAGCGCGTAGAAGTGCGCGGTGGCGCGGTCGGCGACCGGCTCGACGACCGCCAGGCTGGCCCGGATCAGCTCCACGTCCCGTACGGTGAGCGGCTGTTCGACGGCGGAGGCGCCGCGGTCGGGGGCGCTGCGGTCGGGGGCGGGCAGCGGGGCGGGCAGCGGGGCCGACAGTTGGGTCGGCCGGCCCTCGGCGGGCTCCTGCGCGGCCCAGGCCCTGGTCCAACTGTCGCCGGGTCCAGCCCAGTTGAGGCCGGGAGCATCGGTGAACAGCGGCCGGAACGCGGGGACGGCAGGCGGCTCGGCAGGCGGCTCCGGGTAGCCGGGCGCGGGGACGGCCGGCGGCTGCACCGGCGGGGCGGGCACCCACGGGAGGGCGGGCACCGCCGGGAGGACGGCCGTCGGCGCCTCGGCCGGGATCTGCGGCGGGAGGTCCGGCGGGTCCAGCGGCATCGGCGGCCGTTCGGGCCCCGCCCCGGACGCCATCGCGGCTGCCATCCCGGCCACCGTCACCTCAGCCGTCACGTGCGCCATCGGGTCTGCCGTCGGGTCCGCCGCCATGTCCGCCGGGAGCTCCGGCAGGCCCGGGACGGAGGCGGCGCCCGCCGAGCCGTGCCCGGTGCGGACCAGAAGTGTTCTGCGGGACTTCACCGCAACGTTTCGAGTACCCAAGAGAATCGTTTCGCCTCCGGCCGGCCTGCGTCGCCACCTGGCTTGTCTCTGCTGACGCCTAGGCAGCGTGGCACGCCCGACCTGCTCATCCGACAAATCACGCGAAGCCCGGACACCCGGGCCCGGGACGCGCTACTCTCCCTCGATTCGCGCCCCGTCGCCCTGGGTGCGGAGCACGCCACCCAGGGCGACCGAGCCGTGCTCAGAGCTGCCGCAGCAGCGTCCCCGGCCGCTCCACGCAGTCCGCGACGAACCGCAGGAAGCCGCCCGCCGTCCCGCCGTCGCAGACCCGGTGGTCGAAGGTGAACGACAGCTGCACGACCTCGCGCACCGCCAACTCCCCCTCGTGCACCCAGGGTTTGGCGACGATCCGGCCGACCCCGAGCATCGCCGCCTCGGGGTGGTTCAGGATCGGGGTGGAGCCGTCCACGCCGAACACCCCGTAGTTGTTCAACGTGAAGGTGCCGCCGGTCAGTTCGGCCGGGGTGAGCGAGCCGTCGCGCGCCGCCTCGGTCAACCGGCCCAGCTCCTCGCCGAGTTGCTCGGTGGTGCGGGCGTGGGCGTCCCGCACCACCGGGACGACCAGACCCCGCTCGCCCTGCGCGGCGAAGCCCAGGTGCACCGCCGAGTGCCGGATGATGCCCGAACCGTCCTCCGTCATAATGGAGTTGAGTTCCGGGAAGCGGGCCAGCGCGACCGTACAGATCCGGGCGAGCAGCGCCAGCACGCTCACCTTCGGGCCCGGGTCGGCATTCAACTGCCGCCGCAGCAACATCAGTTCGGTGGCATCGGTGTCCACCCAGCAGGTCACGGCGGGGATCTCCCGGTGGCTGCGGCTGAGCTTCTCGGCCACCGCCTTGCGCAGCCCGCGCAGCGGGACGACGCCCTCCCGCGCCACCGGCGCCGGAGCCGTCGGGGCCGCCGCCTTCACCGCGACCGCCCGTTCGACGTCCGCACGCATGATCAGCCCGTCCGGGCCGCTGCCGGAGAGCGCGGCCAGGTCGACCCCCTGCTCCCGGGCCAGCCGCCGCACCAGCGGCGAGATCACCGGCACCACGCCCGGAACGGTCCGCACCACCAGCGCGGGAGCAGCAACAACAACCGGAACAGCAACAGGAACAGCACCCCCCACCCGGCGCCGCCGCCCGCCCTTCCCCGGCTCGGCGACCCCGTACCCGACCAGCGGCCGCTCCACCTCCGCCGCCGCCTCGGCCAGCATCCCGGCCGCCGCCTCGGCCAGCAGCGAGGCCCCGTCCGCCGGAGCCACCGCGACCGTCACCAGCGGCGCGCCCACGGCGATCTCCTCGCCCTCCTCGCCGTACCGGGCGGTGACCACCCCGCCGTACGGGCAGGGCACCTCCACCACGGCCTTGGCGGTCTCCACCTCCACCACCGGCTGGTCGACCGCGATCACCTCGCCGACCTCGACCAGCCACCGCACCACCTCGGCCCCGGTGAGTCCCTCACCGAGGTCGGGCAGCCGGAACTCGCGCACGACGGGCATCATCCTCGGTCCTCCCACTGCAGCCGGGCGACCGCGTCCAGGATCCGGTCCACCCCGGGCAGGTGGTGGTGCTCCAGCATCGGCGGCGGGTACGGGATGTCGAAGCCGGTCACCCGCAGCACGGGCGCGGCCAGGTGGTGGAAGCAGCGCTCGGTGACCCGGGCGGCGATCTCCGCACCGGTGCCGCCGAAGCCGCTCGCCTCGTGCACCACCACGGCCCGGCCGAGCGAGCGCACCACCCGGCAGACCGTCTCGTCGTCGAACGGCACCAGGGTGCGCAGGTCCAGCACCGCGAGGTCCCAGCCCTCGGCCTTCGCCGTCTCGGCCGCCTCCAGGCAGACCGGCAGCGAGGGCCCGTAGGTGATCAGCACGGCGGAGGTGCCGGCCCGCCGCAGCACGGCCCGGCCGATCGGCTCGACCGGCGCGGCCGGGTCGAACCCGTCCTTGCCCCAGTAGAGCCGCTTGGGCTCCAGGAAGACCACCGGGTCGTCGGAGGCGATCGAGGCCCGCAGCAGCCCGTACGCGTCGGCGACCGTCGCCGGGGTGACCACGTGCAGGCCGGGGGTGGCCGCGTAGTACGCCTCGGAGGCGTCGCTGTGGTGCTCGACCCCGCCGATGCCGCCGCCGTACGGGATGCGGACGGTGATCGGCAGCGGGAGCCGCCCGGCCGTGCGGTTGCGCATCTTGGCGACGTGCGAGAACAGTTGCTCCAGCGCCGGGTAGGCGAAGGCGTCGAACTGCATCTCGACGACCGGGCGCAGCCCGTACATCGCCATGCCGATCGCGGTGCCGAGGATGCCGGCCTCGGCCAGCGGGGTGTCCAGGCAGCGGTCGGGGCCGAACTCGGCGGTCAGCCCGTCGGTGATCCGGAAGACGCCGCCGAGCGCGCCGACGTCCTCGCCGAGCACGTGCACCGCCGGGTCCTCGCGCAGGGCGTCGCGCAGCGCCGCGTTGAGCGCCTGCGCCATGGTCGCCGTACGGGTCGGTGTGGCCGTCTGGTTCATCAGTGCTGCACCTCGGCCTCGGCGGCCAGCTCGGCGGACAACTGGGCGGCCTGTTCCCGCAGTTGCGGGGTCGGCTCGGCGAAGACATGGGTGAACAGCGCCATCGGGTCCAGCTCGGGGTCGGCGTGGAACTCTGCCCGCATCCGGGCCGCCAGCGCCTCCGCCTCGTCGGCCGCCGACTGCACCAGCGCGTCGTCCAGGACGCCGAGTTCGCGCAGCGAGCGGTCCATCAGCAGGATCGGGTCGTACTCCCGCCAGGCGGCCACCTCCGGATCGGTGCGGTAGCGGGTGGCGTCGTCGGCGTTGGTGTGCGCCTCGACCCGGTAGGTGAGCGCCTCGACCAGGGTCGGGCCGCCGCCGGTCCTGGCCCGCTCGACCGCCTCGGTCAGGACGCCGTGCACGGCGGGCGCGTCGTTGCCGTCCACCAGCCGGCCCGGCATGCCGTAGCCGACGGCCTTGTGGGCGAGGGTGGGCGCGGCGGACTGCGCGCTGAGCGGGACGGATATCGCGTAGCCGTTGTTCTGCACCAGGAAGACCACCGGTGCCTGGAGCACCGCGGCGAAGTTCAGCGCCTCGTGGAAGTCGCCCTCGCTGGTGCCGCCGTCGCCGAGCATGGCCAGTGCGACCACCGGCTCGCCGGCCAGCCGGGCGGCGTGCGCCAGCCCGACGGCGTGCGGGGCCTGGGTGGCGAGCGGGGTGCAGAGCGGGGCGGTGCGGGTGGCGCGCGGGTCGTAGCCGGTGTGGGCGGTGCCGCGCAGCAGGGTCAGCGCCTCCAGCGGGTCGACGCCCCGGGAGACCACCGCGAGGGTGTCGCGGTAGCTGGGGAACAGCCAGTCGGCCTCGCCGAGCACCAGCGCGGCGGCGACCTGGCAGGCCTCCTGGCCGGTGGACGCCGGGTAGACGGCCAGCCGGCCCTGCTTGGTCAGGGTGGTGGCCTGCTGGTTGAAGCGGCGGCCGACCACCAGGCGGCGGTACAGCTCGCGCAGCAGTGCGGGGTCGTACTTCTCCAGCGCGGGGGTGCCGAGCACCCGGACCGGTGAGGCGTCCGGGAGCAGGGGGGCCGGGTCGGTCCGCGGGGCGGTGGCCCCGGGGGTCCAGCCGGGCACCGCCGTGTGGTGTCTGTGGTCGAGAACGGTCATCTCGGGGCACCTCCTGGGGTGGCGGGGGCTCCCTACCGATTGTTCGGTCGTCTGTTCATCTTGACCAGAAGCGTGACAAGGTGGTGGACATTCGGCCTGAGCGGCGGTCGACTGGTGGCAGTGTGTCCAATCGGCGAGGGTGGGGGGTCATGTCGGCTGAACAGATGTCCAGACTCGACCGGGTCGACCGTTCGATCCTGCGGCTGCTGCAGCAGGACGGCCGCGCCTCGATCCGCTCGGTGGCCGAGCGGGTGCACGTGTCCCGGGCGAACGCCTACGCCCGGATCTCCAGGATGGTCGAGGACGGCATCATTCGCGGCTTCACCGCCCGCGTCGACCACGAACGGGCAGGTCAGGGCGCGTCCGCGTACATCACCCTGAAGATCGTCCAGAACTCCTGGCGCACGGTCCGGGGGCAGCTGCTGGAGCTCCCCGGGGTCGCCCACATCGCCCTGGTCGGCGGAGACTTCGACGTCCTGCTGCTGGTGCACACCGCGGACAACCACGCGCTGCGGGAGCTGGTGCTGGGCAGCATCCAGTCCATCCCCCAGGTGCTCGGCACCCGGACCATGCTGATCTTCGAGGAGACCGACCAGGTCCCCCCGGACTGACGGCCGGGCCACCGGCCGGCCGGTGGCGGCTACCGCGCGCGCAGCCCGTCGAAGGCCAGGTGGACGACCGCGTCCGCGACGCCGTCGGTGCCCTTGAGGCCCGGCCGGTACCACTCCACGATCGAGTTGATCATCCCGAACAGCAGCCGGGTGGCCAACCGCGGCTCGACGTCCGCGCGCAGCGCACCGTCCGCGACCGCCGCCCGCAGCAGCTCGGCGACCTGGTGGTCGAACTCCCGGCGCCGCTCCAGCGCCCACTGCTCGGTCACCGTGTTCCCGCGCACCCGCAGCAGCAGTGTCACGTACGGCAGTTCCGCGAGCAGCACCTCGGCGGTGCGGCGCACCACGTGCTCCAACCGCTCCACCGCCGGGCCCCGCACCGCCGCCGGCTCGGCCAGGATCGCGAACAGCCCGTCCAGCGCCCGCCCGACGGCCAGCCGCAGCAGCTCCTCCTTGCCGCGGACGTGGTGGTAGATGGACGACTTGGAGATCCCGGCCGCCCGGGACAGGTCCTCCATCGAGGTGCCGTCGTAGCCGCGCTCGTTGAACACGTCGACGGTCACCGCGAGCAGTGACTCCACGGTGTAGGCGGTACGCGTGCTGTGATCGGCCATCCTCCGAGTATCCCCGGCCGCCCCGCGCCGTACGCGATCGGGTCGGTTGGTCCACACCAGGCCCCGATGCGCAGGCCCTAGACTCGGCGGACGATCGTCCACGTCCAGCAGGGTGGGGTCCAGTCCGAATGAACGCAATACCGGCCGTCGCCTCCGACGTGCCCGAGCAGCGCAGCGATGATCCGGGGGGCGTGCCCGGCAGCGGCTGGCGGGAAGGCGCCCGCGCCCTGGTGGTCCGGTTCGGGCCGGCGGTGTGGTGCTACGCGGTGCTGAAGCTGATCGGCTTCACCGTCTTCATGAAGCTGCTCTCCTTCTCCGGCGACTACCTCAAGAAGCCGGCCCGGTTCGGCGGCGGCGCCAACCCCTGGGACGTGCTGGCCACCTGGGACGGCTGGTGGTACCAGCAGGTGGCCCAGTTCGGCTACCACCCGGCGCTGGTCACGATCCCCAACGGCCCGGTCGGCTTCTCCGTCGAGCAGAACTCCGCCGCGTTCTTCCCGCTCTACCCGGGCCTGATGCGGATGACCTCGGACGTCACCGGCCTCGGCCTGTACGGCGCCGGGATGCTGGTGTCGGTGGTGGCCTCGCTGTTCGCCGCCGCCGGGATCTACGCCGTGGTGGACCGGATGGCCGGCCCCAGGGCGGGCGTGATCGCGGCCGGGATCTGGGCGATCGCCCCGGGCTCGGGCGCCGAGTGGGCGGTCTACTCGGACTCCACCTTCGTCGCGCTGGCCGCCTGGGCCTGCTACTGCGTGATGACCAAGCAGTGGGTCGCCGCCGGGGTGATCACCCTGGTCACCGGGCTCAACCGGCCGACCGCCGCGGCGCTGATAGGCGCGGTCGGCCTGGCCGCGCTGGTGGAGCTGTACCGGCGCGAGAGCGGCGTCCTGCGCCCGCTGACCGCGATGCTGCTGGCCCCGGTCGGCCTGCTCGGCTACGTGGCCTGGGTGGGCTGGCGGATGGGCGAGTGGGGCGGCTACTTCCGGCTCCAGCACGACGCCTGGCTGCACTACTTCGACTGGGGCCAGGGCACCTGGCACGCGATCCGCGGCGTACTGCTGGGCCGCAACGACTACCCGTTCGCGTTCCCGGTGCCGGACCTCTTCGCCACCCTGATCGTGCTCACCCTGCCCGTGCTGATCGTGCTGCTGATCCGGCTGCGCCCGCCGCTGGTGCTCACCGCCTACACGCTGGCCACGATCGTCTCGGTGCTGGGGAGCCTCGGCATCTTCGGCAACGTCTCGCGCTACCTGCTGCCGGCGTTCCCGCTGCTGATCGCGCTCGCGGTGGCGATGCGCAAGCTCAGCTGGCCGGTGCTGGCCGCGGTGCTGGGGTTCGGCGCGGTCGCCTCCGGCTGGTACGCGGGGTACGTCATCTTCGAGCTGGGCGTGCCGTAGGCCCTGCCCGGCACCGGCCCACGGGGGCGCGTCCACCACGGACGCGCCCCCGCGCGTTTTCCGGACACCGCGCCCGCGCGTTTCCGGACACCGCCCCCGTGCGTTTTCCCGGATTCCGTCCCCTGCACCCTCTTGAGCCGACCGATCGTTCGGTTACCCTGTGACGTGTCCCGTCCTCCCTCCTGAGGAGCGCACAGATGTCCGCAGCGGTCACCCACCCCCTCGTCGGCGAGCTGGTCGAGCGCCACCAGGCCACCCTGGACGCCGCCCTCGACGCCGCCGCCAAGCGCGACTACTGGTCGCCCTACCCCGAGTTCCCGAAGGCGTACGGCGAGAGCGGCCCGGCGGACGGCAAGGCCGCCTTCGACGCCCTGCTCGGCAAGCCGTTCACCCTCGACGGCCACCCCGCCGACGGCGACCTGGTCGGCGGCGAAGCCTCCCCGTACGGCATCGAGCTGGGCATCGGCTACCCGCACGCCGAGCCGGACGCGCTGATCGCCGCGCTGAGCGCCGCCCGGCCCGACTGGGCCGCCGCCACCCCGCTGGAACGCGCCGCCGTCTGCCTGGAGATCCTGCACCGGATCAACGCCCGCTCCCACGAGTTCGGCCAGGCCGTCATGCACACCACCGGCCAGGCCTACGGCATGGCCTTCCAGGCCGGCGGCCCGCACGCCCAGGACCGCGGCCTGGAGGCGGTCACCTACGCCTACGCCGAGCAGACCCGGCTGCCCCGCCGGGCCGGCTGGACCAAGCCCCAGGGCAAGCGCGAACCGCTGGTGATGACCAAGGAGTTCACCGTCGTCCCGCGCGGCCTCGCGCTGCTGGTCGGCTGCAACACCTTCCCCACCTGGAACGGCTACCCCGGCCTGTTCGCCTCGTTGGCCACCGGCAACCCGGTGCTGGTCAAGCCGCACCCGCGCGCCGTGCTGCCACTCGCGCTGACCGTCCGGACCGCCCGCGAGGTGCTCGCCGAGGCCGGCTACGACCCCAACCTGGTCTGCCTGGCCGTCGAGCACGAGGGCGGCACCGTCGCCCAGACCCTCGCCGTCCGCCCCGAGATCCGGCTGATCGACTACACCGGCTCCACCGCCTTCGGCGACTGGCTGGAGGAGCACGCCAAGCAGGCCGAGGTGTACACCGAGAAGGCCGGCGTCAACGCGGTCGTCATCGACTCCACCGACGACTACAAGGGCATGCTCGGCAACCTGGCCTTCGCCCTCTCGCTCTACAGCGGCCAGATGTGCACCACCCCGCAGAACCTGCTGATCCCGCGCGGCGGCATCGCCACCGACCAGGGCGACAAGTCCTACGACCAGGTCGTCGCCGACCTCGCCGCCGCCATCGACGGCCTGCTCTCCGACGACGCCCGCGCCGCCGCCATCCTCGGCGCCGTGGTCAACCCGGGCGTGCTGCAGCGCTCGGCCGCCGCGGCCGGCGGCGAGTACGGCGAGCTCGCCCTCGCCCCGCGCGCGGTGACCTCGCCGGACTTCCCCGGCGCGACCGTCCGCACCCCCGCGCTGGTCAAGCTGGACGCCGACAAGCCGGACGACCGCGCGGTCTTCCGCACCGAGTGCTTCGGCCCGGTCTCCTTCGCCGTCGCCGTCGAGTCCACCCCCGCCGCCGTCGAACTGCTGCGCACCACGGTCCGCGACAAGGGCGCCATGACCGCCTCCGGCTACACCACCTCGCCCGAGGTGGAGGGCCTGCTGGTGGCGGCCGCGCTCGACGCCGGCGTCTCGCTCTCGCTCAACCTGACCGGCGGCGTCTACCCCAACCAGACCGCCGCCTTCTCCGACCTGCACGGCACCGGTGCCAACCCGGCCGCCAACTCGGCCTACTGCGACGGCGCGTTCGTCGCCAACCGGTTCCGTACCGTGGAGGTCCGCCGGCACGGCTGAGCGCCGTCCCGGCCCCGTCCGATCCGCTCCGGGCCCCGGCGGTCACCCACCGCCGGGGCCCGGCGGTTCACAGCTCCCCGCGGGCCCTGGATGATGGAGTCTGGGAGAACGCCGGACACGGCGTCCAACCGCCCTCCGAACACCGGGAGCTGACACATGACCGCGAAGCCGACGACCGCCACCGACATCCTGATCGTCGGTGCCGGACCGACCGGACTGCTACTGGCCGGCGATCTCGCCGCGGCCGGGGTCGGCGTCACCGTCCTGGAGAAGCGCGGCGCCGAGTCCAACCTGACCCGGGCCTTCGCCGTGCACGCCCGCAGCCTGGAGCTCCTGGACGCCCGCGGCCTCGCCGACGACCTCATCGCCACCGGCCGCCCGGTCACCGGCCTGAGGATGTTCGACCGCTTCGGCATCGACCTGAGCTCGCTGCCCACCCGCTTCCCGTTCGTCCTGATCACGCCGCAGTACCACGTCGAACGGCTGCTCCAGGAGCGCGCCGAGCAGGCCGGCGCGACCATCCTGCGCGGCGCCGAGGTCACCGCCCTGCGCCAGGACGCCGAGGGCGTCACCCTGGAGACCCGCGACGGGAACACCTTCACCGCCCGGTACGCGGTCGGCACCGACGGCGTCCGCTCCACCGTGCGCGACCTGCTCGGCATCCCGTTCCCCGGCGAATCCGTGGTCGACTCCGTGATGCTCGCCGACGTCCGGCTGGAGCGCGAGCCCGCCGACACCATCACCGTCGGCGCCAACGAGACCGGCTTCTCCTTCCTCGCCCCCTTCGGCGACGGCTGGTACCGGCTGATCGCCTGGGACCGCAAGGAGCGGCAACCGGACGGCACCACCCCCTCGCCGGAGCGCCTCGCCGCCATCGCCCGGACCACCCTCGGCGAGGACTACGGCCTGCACGACGTCCGCTGGAGCTCCACCTTCCACAGCGACGAGCGCCAGGCCCCCAACTACCGCTCCGGCCGGGTCTTCCTGGCCGGCGACGCCGCGCACTGCCACTCCCCGGCCGGCGGCCAGGGCATGAACACCGGCCTCCAGGACGCCGCCAACCTGTCCTGGAAGCTCGCCGCCGCCCTCCAGGGCCGCGCCACCGACGCCCTGCTCGACACCTACCAGAGCGAACGGCACCCGGTCGGCCGGACGGTGCTGCGCACCTCCGGCGCGCTGATCCGGCTCGCCCTCGCCGAGTCCGCCCCCACCCGCGCACTGCGCGGGGCGCTCACCACGCTCGGCGGCCACCTCGACCTGGTCACCGAGCGCGGCGCCCGGATGGTCTCCGGCATCGACATCTCCTACCCGGCCCCGAAGGACGCCCACCCGCAGGTCGGCAAGCGCGTCCCGGACCTGCGGCTGACGGCGCTGCGCAAGCCCGTCGAGGGCGCCCCGGCCGCCCCCGAGCGGCTCTACGAGGCGCTGCGCGCGGGGAAGTTCGTCCTGGTCAGCAACGACGAGCTGGCCGCCGCCGAGCCCTGGGCGGACCGCATGGTCACCGCCGCCCCGGCCGACCCGCACGGCAAGCTGCGCGACACCGTCCTGCTGATCCGCCCGGACGGCTACGCCGCCTGGGGCGCCGTCGACCCCGGCCAGGGCGAGCTCCGCACCGCCCTCACCGCCTGGCTCGGCACCCCCTGACCCCCGCCGGGGGGGGGGGGGGGGGCCCCCCCCCCCCCCCCCCCCCCCCCCGGCCCGCCGTCAGGGCTTCCAGGCCCTCCGCCATACCCGCCCGGCCCCCTCCGTCGGTCCCTCCCGGCCCGACGTCAGAGCAGCTGCCGGGCCGCGCCTTTCACATAGTTCCGCGCCACCCGCGCCCGATTTCCGCGCGTCGTCATTCGGCCCACGCCGGCCGTGCTTCCCGCCCGGCCCCACCCGATTCCACGTCCGTCCCTTCCGCCCCCCCACCGGTAGGGACCGGTTCCGGAATCCGGGCCATTCACTGTATGGAATCCCCGCATTCCGGGTGTCCACAGTTGACTGTTTTTTAGCAACGAATTGCTTGACCATGAGCCACTTTGCGCACTGGTTCTGTCATGTTCTAGCCAGCGTTTTCGACTCCGGAACGCTCTGGCCCCTTGCCGGCCCCCACAGCCGGCCAGAGGAGGATCCGTTGCGCCCCCGCTCCCTTGCCCTCGCCGCGGCGATAGCCGTACTGCCGCTGACCGCCGTCTCGCTCGGTGTCTCCACCGCGCAGGCCGCCCCCGCTCCCCGTGTCGCGCTCCCGAACACCGTCAACCCGGCGGTGGCCCACTCGGAGAAGAAGGGCGACGTCCCGGCCGAGCAGCAGATCTCGGTGGCCGTCAGCCTGAAGCTGCGTGACACCGCCGCCCTGGACCACTTCCTCACCGCGGTCGCCACCCCCGGCACCCCCGAGTTCGGCAAGTACCTGACGCCGGAGCAGTTCACCGCCCGGTTCGGGCCGACCCAGGCCGCCGTCGACCAGGTCAAGACCTACCTGGCCGCCCAGGGCCTGACCGTCACCGAGGTGAGCGCCAACCGCCAGGTGGTCAGCGCCCACGGCACCAACGCGCAGATCTCGCAGGCCTTCGGCACCCACGAGAGCTCCTACGTCGACCCGCAGCTGCAGCGCGCCTTCTTCGCCAACGACGCCGCCGCCTCCGTCCCGGCCGACCTGGCCGACGTGGTCCAGGGCGTGAGCGGCCTGGACAACCACGCGGTCCGCAAGAACCGCCTGGCCAAGCCGAACTCGGTCACCCCGCACACGGCCTCCTCGACCCCGAGCGGCTTCGGCCCGTCGCAGTACGACGGCGCCTACAACCTGAACAAGACCGGCGCCGACGGCACCGGCACGACGGTCGCCCTCTGGGAGTTCGACGGCTACTCGTCCTCCAACCTGACCACCTACGACTCGCAGTACGGCCTGTCCGGCCCGGCCGTCTCCACGGTCTCGGTGGACGGCGCCAACTACGACTCCGCCCCCGGCCAGGGCCAGGGCGAGGTCGAGCTGGACAGCGAGATCGTCCGCGGCGCGGCGCCGAAGGCGACCCAGCTGGTCTACGAGGCGCCCAACAGCGACCAGGGCGAGATCGACATGGCCAACAAGATCGTGGCCGACAACCAGGTCTCGGTCATCTCGATCTCGTGGGGCTCCTGCGAGCCGGACACCACCGCCGCCTCGATGACGGCCGTGGACAACGCCTTCAAGCAGGCCGCCGCCCAGGGCATCTCGATCTTCTCCGCCTCCGGTGACGACGGCTCCCGCGACTGCACCCGCTCCACCAGCGGCTCGTCGGTCAAGGCGGTCGACTTCCCGGCGTCCAGCCCGCACCAGACCGGCGTCGGCGGCACCAACCTCCAGGTGTCCGGCACCTCGTACTCCTCGGAGAGCGCCTGGAGCGGCGCCGGCGGCGGCGTCTCCACCGTGTTCGGCAAGCCGACCTGGCAGACCGGCACCGGCACCATGCGCACCGTCCCGGACGTCTCCTCCAACGCCGACCCGGCGAGCGGCTTCGCGATCTACACGGCCGGCTCCTGGCAGGTCTACGGCGGCACCAGTGCGGCGGCGCCGCTGTGGGCCGGCTACGCGGCCCAGTTCAACCAGAAGGCCAAGGCGGCCGGCCAGCCGGTCCTGGGCGAGGCGAGCCCGAAGCTGTACGCGGTCGCGAACAGCAGCAACTACTCGGGTGCCTTCCACGACGTGACCAGCGGCTCCAACCAGGACTTCCCGGCCGGGACGGGCTACGACCAGGTCACCGGCTGGGGCACCCCGATCGCCGACGGCCTGACCACCGCCCTGCTCGGCGGCGGCTCCACCACCCCGCCCGGCGGCTGCACCGCGGCCCAGCTGGTCGGCAACGGCGGCTTCGAGACCGGCACCGCCGCCCCGTGGACCACCTCCAGCGGCGTGGTCGACAACAGCTCCTCGCAGGCGGCCCACTCGGGCAGCTGGAAGGCCTGGCTGGACGGCTACGGCAGCGCCCACACCGACACCCTGTCGCAGACCGTCTCGGTGCCGGCCGGCTGCAAGTCCGCCAGCCTCACCTTCTGGCTGCACATCGACACCGCGGAGACCGGCACCACCGCGTACGACAAGCTGACCGTCCAGGCCAACGGCACCACGCTGGCGACGTACTCCAACGTCAACGCCGCCGCCGGCTACGTGAAGCGCACCCTGGACCTCTCCTCCTTCGCCGGCAAGAGCGTGACCATCAAGTTCACCGGCACCGAGGACGGCTCCAACCAGACCAGCTTCGTGATCGACGACGTCGCGCTGAACGTCAACTGACCACCAGCGGGTAGCACCACCTGACCCCCGCCGGGGCGGCGCCGACAGGGCCCGCCCCGGCGGTGTGCGTCCGCCCGGCGCGGCGGGCGGCGCGGGCGTGTGTTTCCGAACTGTTTCAAGATCACTAACCCTTCGGTTCACCTGCCGTGACCCCTGTCATACGCACGACTGATGACGTAGCCTCTCGACCGTGCATAGGGTTCCCCAAAGCTCGGTGAAGCCGTCGGCGGCGAGCCTCGGCGCCGGCCAGGCCCCTCCGAACTCACCTGGCGGGGAGGGTCACCGCATGGCCGCACAGCAGCCTCAGGACTCCGCGCGACTCCGGCTGGTCGGACTGCGCCCGGAGCGCCCCGGCCCGTCCGCACCCGCACCGCCTCCGGCACCCGCGCACGCCGGGCGGGCCACCGCCCCGGGCGGCTTCGCGGACACCCTGCACCTGGCCATCGAGGCCAGCGGCCTCAGCCTGGACAGGATCAGAGCCGCCCTCACCCAACGCGGCGTCAGAGTCAGCGTCACGACGCTGAGTTACTGGCGGCGCGGGCGCAGCCAGCCCGAACGGGCCAGCTCGCTGAGGGCCGTCCACCTGCTGGAGGAACTGCTCGGACTGCCGCACAGCGCGCTCACCTCGCTGCTCGGCCCGCCCCGCCCGCGCGGCCGCTGGGCCGCCGTCGCGAACACCTGCCACCTCGGCCTGGAGGACGTCTGGCCGGGCGAACGGCAGATCGCGGACATCTTCGCCGAGCTGGACGCCCCGCCGCAGGGCGAACTGGAGCGGCTGAGCATCCACGACTCGTACTACGTGGACGCCGAGCGGCGCGGCAACCTGCTGCGGATGCGCCAGGTGGTGCGCGCCACCGTCGGCGGCGTGGGCCGCTGCCTGGTCGTGCACAAGGCCGACGAGGAGGCGACCGGCTGCCCGGAGATCACCTCGGTGCGGCACGGCCGACTGGGCCGGGTCCGGCGCCGCCCGGAGACCGGCCTGACCGTCGGCGAGCTGATGCTGGACCGCCCGCTGGCGCTCGGCGACAGCACGGTCTTCGAGTACGAGGTGGAGATCCCGCCGGGCGGCCCGACGCTGGAGTACAGCCGCCGCTTCGCCACCCCGGTGCGCGAGTACGTGCTCCAGGTGCACTTCGACCCGGCGGCCGTCCCCGCACACTGCGAGCGCTACGACCGCGAGCCGGGCGCGGACGTCGACCACCGCCGCGAGCAGCTCTGGATCGGCGCCTCCGCGAGTGCCCACGTGCTCGCCCCGGACCAGCAGCCCGGGCACATCGGCATCCGCTGGGAGTGGCAGTAGCCGCCCCCTCCCGGCGTCCAGTCATCCCTGACATCCAGCCGCCCCCGCCGTCCTCGAACCGGCCCGCGCACCCCCGCCACGCCTGACCGACCGCCAGGCCCGGCGCCGGCACTACCGCCTCCTCCTCGCCCCCGCCACGCCCGGGCCGCCGAACGGTTGTCACCCGTCCGGCGCAATCCGCCGTGCCACCTTCCGCCCGCTTTGGGACTTTGGTCCCGATAACACGCGGGGCCGGCCCGGGAAGGCCAGTCCTGTCACGCCGTCAGGCGTCGACCAGGAAGACCGCAGGAAAGAGGCGGAGCATGACCCGTACCGACCACCTGTCCCGGCTGCTGGAGTTCGACGAGGTCGAACCGGACGAGGACTGCATATGCGGGGGCTGCAGCGCCCGCCGCCGCGCCCGGCGGCACGCCGCACCGGTCCACGAGGGCGGGCACGCCGCGGCCCGCAGCATCCGCCGCCGGGCCGCCGTGCTGATGGCCGCCGTCGGCACCGCGGTGGGCGGCGGGACGGCCGCCGCCGGACACGCCACCGCCGCCCCCACCCCCGGCCCCACCCCGGGCGGCAGCAGCACCGCCCAGCCCCCGCAGACCCCGCAGGGCGAGGTCAGCGGCCTCTACGGCCAAGCGCCCGGCGCCCGCGCCTTCGCCGCCCCGCGCGCCGCCGCCCAGCCGCCCACCCGGGCGCAGATCATCCAGCGCGCCCAGGGCTGGGTCGACCAACAGGTGCCGTACGGCATGGGCAGCTACTGGTCGGACGGCTACCGCCAGGACTGCTCCGGCTTCGTCTCGATGGCCTGGGGCCTCGGCAGCAGCCAGACCACCTGGACCCTGCCGAACTTCGCCGAGCGGATCGGCAAGGCCGACCTCCAGCCCGGCGACGTGCTGATCTACAACAACCCGGCCAGCCCGCAGTCCGGGTCGCACGTGACGATCTTCGGCGGCTGGACGGACTCCTCCCTCACCCGCTACCTCGCCTACGAGCAGACCTCCCCCGGCACCAAGAAGCGCGACACCCCGTACGCCTACTGGAACAACTCCGGCGCCTACGTCCCGTACCGCTACACCGGCCTGTCCGGCGGCAGCAACGACGGCGCCCCGGCCACCGCCTTCCCGGGCGCGGACAAGTTCGGCCCCGGCGCGAACAACGCGTACGTCACCGAGCTCGGCCGGCTGCTGGTGCAGCGCGGCGGCGCCCGGTTCTACTCCGAGGGGCCCGACCCGCGCTGGGGCGAGGCCGACCGGCGGGCCACCCAGGCCTTCCAGGAGGCCCAGGGCTGGCGCGGCGCCGAGGCCGACGGCATCCCCGGCAAGGACACCTGGGACTACCTGGTCAACGGCAAGGGCCGCGCCATCGGCGCCGGCACCACCCCGCTGCCACCGCCGCCGGTCGGGCCCGGCACCGGGGCGCCCGCCTTCCCCGGCCGGCAGTACTTCGGGCCGGGTCAGAACAACGACCAGGTCCGCCTGCTGGGCGAGCAGCTGGTCCGCAAGGGCTTCGGCGGCTCGTACGGCGTCGGCCCCGGCCCGCGCTGGAGCGAGAGCGACCGGCGGGCCGTCCAGGCCTTCCAGCAGGCCCAGGGCTGGCGCGGCGCCGAGGCCGACGGCTACCCCGGCCCGGACACCTGGCGCCGGCTCTTCGCCTAGCCCGTGAACGGCGTGGTGCCCGCCCGGCGGGCGCCACGCCTCACCCCCGCGGCTTCGACGACATCCAGTGGAAGAGGCCCATCGCCACACTGGTGGCCAGGTTGAAGCTGGACACCCCCGGCTGCATCGGCACCGAGACCAGGTGGTCCGCCCGCGCCTTGAGCTCCGCCGAGACGCCGTGCCGCTCGGTGCCGAAGGCGAGCAGCGCGTCGTCCGGGAACGGCAGCGTCCGGATGTCCGCGCCCTCCGGGTCCAGCACGTACAGCGGCCCGGCGGGCAGCTCCGGCAGGGCCAGCCGCTCCACCGCGGTGGCGAAGTGCAGGCCCGCGCTGCCGCGCAGCACGGTCGGGTGCCAGGGGTCCAGATCGCCGGTGGTCACCACGCCGGTGGCGCCGAAGCCGGCCGCCAGCCGGATCACCGCCCCGACGTTGCCCAGGTTGCGCGGGTTCTCCAGCAGCACCACCGGGGCCGGGCGCGGGCGCCGGGCCAGGGCCGCCAGGTTCGCCCCGACGGACGGCCGCGCGGCCAGGGCGACCACCCCGGTCGGGTGCAGCCGGGGTGCCAGCGTCCGCAGCCGGTCCTCGGGCAACTCCACCGCCAGCGCGTCCAGTGCCGGGGCGACGTCCGGCGCCAGTTCCCCGGCCAGGGCCAGCAGCGCCGCCCGGTCGGCGGTCAGCACCCGCCGGACGTCCCCGCCGAAGCGCAGCGCGTGCTTCAGCGGGTGGAACCCGTCCAGCAGGACGGCCCCCGGCTCCCGCTCCGCCGCCCGCCACGCCCGCAGCACCTCGTCGTCCATGGCGTTCATGGCGTTCATGGCGTTCACTCTGCCACCTCGTCCGAGGCCGTCCGATCCAGGGCCGTCTGATTCAGGGCCACCTGATCCAGGACCGTCTGATCCGGGGCCACCCCGCCCGGGACGATCCCGCCGGGGTCGGGCTCGCCGGGGCGGCCGGCGGCGGCGATCACCTCGTCGAAGCCGAGCGGCCGGCCGGTCGGGCCGTCCGGATCGGCGGCCAGCCCGGCGAGCGCGAGGTCGAGGTGCCGGTGGACCAGCGAGCCGTCCGCGTCGAGCGCGGCCAGCGCGCCCGGCAGCGGGCGGGACACCCGGACGCAGAGCAGCACCAGGTCGCCCATCCCCACGTCGGCCCGCAGCCGCCCGGCGTCCTGGGCGGCGCGCAGCAGTGCCTCGACGGCGGTGACGGCGTCGCGGCGGACGGCGACCAGGTCCTCGTCCACCACCAGCCGCTCCAGCAGCACCACGATCGCCGCGCCCATCCGCAGGTCGGCGGCGGCGTGCACGAAGCGGCGCAGCGCCCGGTACGGGTCGGTCTCGTCGCGGCGGGCCTGTGCGGCGGCCTCGGCGAGCCGGGCCAGCAGGTCGGTGACCAGGGCGCGGACCAGGGCCTCCCGGTCGGGGAAGCGCCGGTAGAGGGTGGCCGGGCCGACCCCGGCCCGCCGGACCACGGCGTCCAGCGGGGCGTCCGGGCCCCGTTCCAGGAACACCTCGCAGGCGGCGTCCAGGATCCTGCGCCGGCTGCGTTCCGCGTCGGCCCTCATCGGCAACTCCCTAACCGGAGAAATTCTCTCCCCCTATGCTAGCGTCCAGTGAAGCGGAGAAAATCTCTCCGCATCGTTGAGGAGCCGAGGAGTGACGCCGTGACCACCACCGCGCTCACCGTCCACACCGACATCGACGGCACCAGCCACCCGCGCGAGGCCGTCCTCGCCTGGGAGCTCGACCGCGCCCGCACCGCCCTGCGCCTGCTCAAGCAGCGCCTCGGCGACGACCGGACGCGCGAACTGCTCACCCCCGACACCACCGCCGCCGACACCGCCCTGGCCGCCTGGGCCCACGCCTCCGGCGGCCGGTGGAGCACCGCCGTCACCGAGCTCACCGCCACCGGCATCGACGCCGACCGCTTCCTCACCTGGTGGCAGGGCCGCCTGCACGCCCCCGACCGGGACGCCCTGCTCGCCGCCAACCCCGAGCACTACCTGGCCGACTCCACCGGCGAACGGGTCGAGATCATCGAGACCCTCGGCACCGGCCCGGCCCGCTTCTTCCTGCGCTTCCACGACGACGTCCCGATCGCCGGGCCCGGCCACCAGGCCTTCCCGGTCCGCATCGGCGGCACCGGCACCCTCGCCGACGGCACCGAGGTGCTGCGGGTGATGCACGAGTTCGCCGACACCCCGGACGGCCTGCGGATCCGCCTCACCGTCCAGTTCCCCGAGGCCGCCCCCGCCCTCCTCGGCACCGGCCACCAGTGGCACTTCGCCTGCGAGTTCGCCAACTGGCTGGAGGCCGCCGCCCGCGCCGCCTGACGCCCCGGCGCCGTTCGCCCCCCTCCGTTCGCCCCCGCCGTTCGCCCTTCCAGGAGGGGCGAACGGCGCCTACTGCGGCCCCCGCACGTCCTCCCGCCCCCGCAGCGCCCGCTCCAGGTCCTTCAGCGCCTGCCCCAGCAGCCGCGTCCCCGCCCGCACCACGTCCCGCTGCACCCCCGCCGGCGCCTGCGCCAGCCGTTCCTCCAGCCGCGCCTGCGCCTCCCGCACGGCGCCGAACTCCACCGGCTGCCCGGTGAGCAGCGCCGCCCCCGCGAGCGCGGTGGCCAGCCGCAGCTCCTCCGCGTACTCCGCCGTCCCCGGCACCGGGTCGGCGTCGGCGGCCGGCAGGTGCGCCTCCAGCAGGACGGCGACCCGCCCCAGGTGCCCGACGGCCGCCCGGGCCCGGTCGACCTGGCGCCGGGACACCCCGGGCAGCCCGGAGGCGTGCCGGCCCGGTTCGGCGTCGGCGCGCTGCATGGCCTGGAGCAGTTCCGAGCGGGCCTCCCGGGAGTCCAGCAGCGCGGCCCGCACCGCCCGCCCGCGCGGCGCGGCCGGGTCCTCGTAGCAGGCGACCACCGCGGCCGCGTACCGCCCGGCGGCGGCGAGCCACTCGGCCAGCCGCTCCCCGAGCCGGGCGGTCTGCCAGGTCGGGAAGAGCGCGTACGTCACCAGCGCCACCGACCCGCCGAGCAGGGTGAGCCCGACCCGTTCGAAAGCCGTCGTGAGCGGGTTCCCGGCCTGGAGCCCGAGCAGGAACACCACGTACGTCGAGATCCCGACCGTCGTCAGCGCGTACCCGGTCCGGAACGCGAGGTACGACCCGCCGATGCACAGCACGGCCAGCGCGGCCAGCACCCACTCCCCGGGGTGGGTGAGCTGCACCACCAGCGTCGAGACGGCGACCCCGACGACCGTCCCGGCCAGCCGGGCGACACCCCGGCTGTAGGTCTGGGCGAAGTCCGGCCGCATCACCATCGCGGCGGTCATCGGCGCCCAGTAGCCGTGGTGGAAGCCGACCAGCCGGGCCAGCAGGTAGGCGACGGTGACCACCCCGGCGAGCCGGACGGCGTGCTGGAAGATCGCCGAGCGCGGCCGCAGCTGCCGGCGCACCGTCCGCAGCGCGACCGGCAGCATCCGGAGGATCGACGGCTTGTGCAGCGCCCCGCCCGCGCCGATCACGGGCGTGGTGATGGTGTCCGCGTCGCCCCGCTCCAGCGTGTCCGCGGCCTTGCGCAGCAGCCCGCCCAGCCGGCGGGCCGACCGCCGGGCCGCCCCCTGCAGCCGCGGCCCCTCGTCCGGCGGGACCAGGGTGAGCGTGGGCGCCGAGCGGGGCAGCCGGACGGGGTCGCCGGTGCGGACGGCCCGGGCCAGGGCGTCCATGACCTCGGCGGCGGCCGCCAGCACCTCACGGGCCCGGTCGCGTTCGGGCCCCTCCTCCGGGGCGCCCACCTTGGGGTCGGCGAGCGCGGCCAGGGTGGGCCGGATGCGCTCGGCGAGGCCGCGCAGGCCGCGCAGTTCGGCCGGCCGGTGGCGGTCCTGCCAGGGGGTCAGGGCGGCGGCGTGCCGGGCCGTCATGAACGGTGCCGGGTCGACGTGCGCGGTCGGATCCTGCCTCAACCTGCGTGCGTAGTCGGCGAGTTCCGCGTAGGTGTCGGCGAGGGCGTCCCGCTGGGCACTCCAGCTCCCGATCGGCCACAGGGTGATGACGACGGCTTGGACGACCCCGCCGAGGGCGGCGACCAGCCCGTGTCCGAGCGCGGCGGTCGCGCTGACCGGGAGCTGGACGACGATCAGCATCACCGAGACGGTGTTGGTCGCGACCACCCCGGCGGTCGGCCCGATCGCCCAGGCGAGCCCGGCGCCGAAGGCCCACACCGCGAGCAGCACCGGGAACAACCCGGGCACCCCGGCCGCCAGGTAGCCGAGGAAGGTGCTGACCCCGAGCCCGGCCCCGGCCGCGACGGCGAGGCTGGCCCGGGGCCGGAAGCTGCGCTGGAAGGTGGCCGTGCCGGCGATGAAGGCGCCCATCGCGGCCGAGGTGGCGAGCGCGACCCCGCCGAGCGCGAGGGTGGGGAAGAGCACCAACGCCACCGCGACGGCCCCGCGCAGGGCCCGCTTGGGGTCGGTGAGCGCCCGGTCGAGGGTGAGTCCGGTCCGCGCGGTGTCGCGAAGGGCGGCGAACCAGGACATACGGGTCAGCCTAGGGCACGCCCTCGGCGACCGGCGCTCGTGACCGCCGGATCCGCCGCAGCCGCGCCGCCGCCCAGAGCAGCGCGCTGGTCGGCAGGAACACCGCGTCCGCCGCGATCATCGCGAGCGAGAACACCGGCAGCCCGAGCAGCAGCGCGATCCCCAGGTGCTCGGCCAGCAGCACGGCCAGCAGCACGTTCTTGACCCGCCGGTTGAGCAGCGTGAACGGGAACGCGACCTGCACGACCACCGTGCCGTACGAGATCAGGAAGACCGGCAGCAGCGCCGAGCCGACCAGCCCGGACAGCCACGGCCAGGGCGTGAAGTAGTCCAGGTGCAGCGGGTAGTACAGCGCGGTGCCGTCCTGCCAGCGCGAGCCCTGCACCTTGTACCAGCCGGCCGTCGCGTAGATCAGCACCACCTCGACGGCGATCACCAGCATCGCGCAGTTGTGCACCATGTTCGCCAGCGCGTCGAGCACCGCGCGCGGTTCGCCGTCCGGCCGCAGCCGCCCGAGCGTCCACCAGAGCCCGGCCACCGCCCAGAGCCCCCAGAACAACGGCGCCCAGCCGACGTACGGGAAGGTCCGGACCGTCCAGGTGAGGCTCTCGCCGGAGAAGCCGCCGACCTGGCAGGCCGCCAGGACGGCGCCGAGCAGCACCCAGAGCACCACCCCGGCCCGCCCCGGCCGGGCCCGCCGGGCGTCCAGCGACCACACCTCGGCACAGCGGGTGAAGACCAGGTAGACCGCCATCAGGTGGACGACGTTGTCGCCGCCGTCGCCGAGGAAGACGTTGCGGTTCTGCAGCGACAGCACGGTGACCAGGAACAGCACCGCACTCGCCCTGGTCCGCCAGCCCAGCACCACCGCGACGGCGGCCAGCACCGCCAGGTGGTAGACCAGCTCGGACCAGGGCCGCCCGCCGAACCACGGCAGCACGGTGAACGCCCCGTTGTCGGTCAGCAGCCGCTCGGCCAGGTCCATCGACCAGGGCGACCGGTCCCCGTACAGCACCCGCCGGTTGGGCCACTCGCGCAGCAGGTAGGCGAGCCAGACCAGCCCGAAGCCGATCCGCACCACGGCGGCCTGGTGGCGGCCCAGCGCCCGCCCGGTGAAGGCGGCCATCGCCCGGGCGGCCAGGTCGGCCGGGCCGGGCCCGCGCGGCGCCGGGTCTGGCCGGAGCCCGGGGGCCGAGCCGACGGCGGGCGGTTGCCCGGCCTGGCGCGGGATGCCCTCCGACCACCGCTGCTCGGGCTGCGGCGATACCTCCGGCGAGAACTCGGGCGAGAACTCGGACGCCACGTCGGGCGAGAGTTCGGGCGACACCTCCGGCGACACCTCGCTCACCCGAGCTCCCGGTAGTCCTCGTCGTCCACCGGCCACCAGGGCAGCTCCCGCACCTTCGGCGCCGGTGGCGCGGCCTCGCCGCTCCAGGACGGCGGCGGGACGGTCACCGCGGTGGCCCGGAACTCGATCTCCAGGATCCGCTCGCCGTCCACCTCCCGGCCGATCCGTTGCAGCGCGATCCGCTTGAGGTACTGCTCGGCGAGCCTGCCGCGGGTGTTGGTCAGCGCCTCGTCCTGCGGGTTGTGCGAGCCGTCGTAGAAGTCCCAGGCCCGGCGCAGCACGTTCTGGTCGACGTGGCTGGGGGCGGGGTTGTGCCGGATCGCGGCGAGGTCCTGCGCGGTCAGCCCGGTCCAGTCGCGGGTACGGGTGGTGCCGTCGGCGGCGGCCGTGCGCACCCGGGCGTCCAGGCTGACGTTCTGCTGCAGCGGATTCGGCGCGAACAGCCGCCAGTTCTGCTCGAACTCCGGGTACACCAGGCCGTCGACCTCGTCCCGGTACTGCCGGGACAGCGAGTTGGCCGGCGCGACGTGCAGGAACACCGCCGCGAGGAAGAGCCCGGTGCCGACCACCAGCACCGCCGCGGTCAGGCCGAGCACGAGCTGCGCGGGCGTCGACCAGACCCGTCCGGCGGCCGGGCGGTCCGTCGTCTCCGTCATGGCCTCCCCGGCCCGGTCGGCGCGCCGCCCGGGTCCCGTCCCGGCGCGGTCGCGCGCCCATCCTGCCCTACCGGGCGAACACGACGGTGCCGGACGGGGCCACCGGACCACGGGGCTACGAGGCCACAGGCCTGCAGACCTACAGGACGAAGGCGTCCTGGTCGGTGCTGCTCACCATCGGACGGCCCGCGCCCTCCCAGGCGTACATGCCGCCGTCCACGTTCACCGCGTCCCGGCCCTGCTGCACCAGGTACTGGACGACCTGCGCGGAGCGGCCGCCGACCCGGCAGAGCACGTACAGCTTCCCGTCCGGCAGTTCGCCGATCCGGGCGATGACCTCGCCGAGCGGGATGTGCAGCGCGCCGTCCACGTGGCCGGCGTCCCACTCGTCCTGCTCGCGCACGTCCAGCAGGGCTGCGTCGGCGGGCACGGCGGCGGCGGTGGTGGAGGGGATCTGCGCGAACATCGTGTGGCTCTCCTGGGGCTGGGTCGGGTCGGTGCCATTGTCGCCCACCGGCTGCCGGTGGCCGTCGCCCGCCGCGGCCGGGGCGGCCGGGGCGCCTAGCAGCCGCTCCAGTTCGGCCTGCTGGGCGGCGGCCTTGGCGAGCAGTTCCTCGGCGAGCTGCTCCAGCAGCCGGTCCGGGTCCTGCGGGGCCAGCGCGAGCAGCTGGCCCATCGGGGTCTGTTCCAGCCGGACCTGCTCGGTGGCGGTCTCGGTGATCTTGCCGGTCAGCCACTCCAGCCGGCGGCGCAGCCACTCCAGCCGGTCGGGGGAGTCGGTGCCGGGCGCGGCCTCGGGCGCGGTGGACCACTCCGCGGACAGGCCCTCCAACGCGGCGGCGTCGCCGACCGCGTAGGCCTCGTTCACCCGGGCCAGGAACGCGGCCCGGCGCTGCTGCTCGGCCGGGTCGGTGCTGAGGTCGGGGTGGGCCCGGCGGACCAGCTCGCGGTAGATCCGCTGGGCGTCCCGCCCGGGGCGCACCCGGGCCGGCGCGGCGGGCGGCGGCGGGGCCGCCTCCTGCTCCCGGACGGAGTCGAACAGCGCGTCGAGGTCGGGCAGTTCGTCGACCTGCCGGCGGGCCTCGGCGGCCCGGCGGAGGTCCTCGGGGTGCCCGGTCCTGGCCGCGACCGCCTCGGCGACCAGCGCCTCCAGCTCGTCCAGCCGGGCGTAGAGCGGACCCAGCAGCTGATGGTGGATCAGCGCGAAGTTGTCGATCTCGACCCGCAGCGTCTGCACGTCGACGTCCATGCTGAGCCAGGCGAGTTCGGCGGCGGCGACCCGCTCCTCCAACTCCTGCTGCTGCGGGTCCGTCCAGCGGACGGGGCTCTGCGCGGTCACTTCTCGCCTCTGTCTCGTCCGGCCGGCTGCGTCCTGCGGAGCCGCCTCGCGGGGTGGCCCGGCCTGCCACCCTACCCTCGCGCGCGAAAGCCCCGTCCGGGTGAACGGGGAGTGCGAACCGGCGCGCGCCGCACGGCACGCAACCGATCCTGAGGAATCTCCCCGTTTCGCTATCACGCCCGGGCCGGTCCGTGCTTCGCTAGGGCGTGTCTGATGATTCGCGTCGGATCAGCGCGCGGCGTCGGGCACCCGGCGGACTCGTTCAGACACGCCCTCAAGCCCGGCACGATCCACAGGACACGCCCCGGGTTTCCGCACAGCGTGCCTTCCTCCGGAGAGACGGCCGCCTCCAGGCGTGGCGGCCAGGCGGGAGCAGACCGAATCCATGGTGGCCGAGTCCAACTCCACACCGCGTCCGGCGGACGCCGAGGCCGTACCGGGTGACCACCCGACCGGCGTGGCCGCCCTGGTCCGGCTCGCCCTCGTCCTGATCGACCGGGCCGGACGGATCGCCCAGTGGAGCCGGGCCGCCGAGGAACTGTTCGGGCACCGCGCCGAGGTCGCCCACGACCGGCCGGCCAGCGGACTGCTGCCCGCCGTGGAGCCGCTCGCCGCCCCCGGCCAGGCCGCCGGGTCCGCCGTGCGCCGCCGCTGCGACGCCCTGGACACCCTGGCCGCGCTGACCGCCGACGGGCGCCCCTGGGCCGGCCAGCTGGCCGTCATCGACCGCGAGGAGCACCTGCGCGACGTGCTCTGGTGGGCCTGGCCGCTGCCCGACCCGTTCGGCGGCCTGCTCGCCCTCGCCGCCGACGCCCGACCGCTGCGCACCGCCGGCCCCCGGCTCGCACTCGGCGAGCGGCTGCTGCCGTTCGCCGCCACCCCGCCCGCCCGGGGCGGCTTCCACCGGCTGGGCGCGGCCCTGACCCCGCCCGGCCGGCTGCGCGCCGGTCTGCTGTCGGCCGACCGGCTGGCCGGGCTGCTGCCGGCCGGTTCGGCCGCCCGCCGGGCGCTGCTGCTCGACGTGCTGGACCAGGCCGGTCTGCCCGCCCTGCGGCTGGACCCGGCCACCGTGCTGCCGGTCCTGCCCGCCGACCCGCAGACCGCCGCCGCGCACGCCGCCGCCGGACTCGGCCGCCGCTACCCGACCGCCCAGCAGCGCGCCGCCCGGGTCGGCCCGCCGCCGCAGCCCGAGCAGTCCGCGCCCCCGGCCCGGACGGTCCGGGGGCGGACGCCCGGCCCGCTGCCGGCCCAGCGCGAGACCGCCGAGCGGTCCGCGGCCGCCCAGCCGTCCGGCGCCGTCGGCGCCCCGGCGGGCGTCCCACCGACCACCCCGGCCCCGACCACCCCGACGACGACCACCCCGCCCCCGACCGCCCCGTCCCCGACCGGAGGAGGAGCCGCCATCGAGCCGGCCGCCGCCGAACCGCCCGCCAACGGCCGTCCGCCCCGCCGTAGCGACCAGACCCCCACCGGCGCCGAGGGCGCCCCGTCCGGGCGGCTGAGCCCGTTCCTGACCAACGGGCAGGCCGGCGAGCAGCTGGCACTGCTGAACGAGGTCGGCGGCAAGGTCGGCACCACCCTGGACCTCGGCTTCACCGCGCACGAGCTCTGCCAGGTGCTGGTCCCCCGGGTCGCCGACTTCGCCTGCGTGGACCTGGTGGACGGGCTGATCTCCGACTCCGAGCTGCCGGCCGCCCGCCCGGACGACGACACCATGCTCCGCCGGGTCGCCCTGGTCTACAACGAGACCGGCGGCGCCTGGGACCACGTGCTGTCCGAGGGCTCGCTGGTCAGCATGCCTCGCCGCACCCCGCCGGGGATGGCCCTGCAGCTGAACCAGCCGGTCCTGGTCCCGGTGATCAGCGCGGACGTCGCGGTCGACTACGCGATCGCGCTCGGCGGGGCCCGGCTGGCCCAGGTGGTCTCCGGCCGCTCGATGCTGGTGGTGCCGCTGTCCGCCCGGGGCACCGTGCTGGGCATCCTCAAGCTGCTCCGGCTGCCGGACCGCGCCCCCTTCGACGAGAGCGACGCCGCCACCCTCAAGGAGCTGGCCGTCCGCGCCGCGCTCTCCCTGGACAACGCCCGGCTGCACCGCGCCGAGGCCAGGGTGGCCACCACCCTCCAGCGCTCGATGATCCCGACCCGCCCGCCGCAGATCCCCGGCGTCCAGATCGCCCACCGCTACCTGCCGGGCGACCCGAAGGCCGAGGTCGGCGGCGACTGGTTCGACGCGATCCAGCTGCCCGGCAGCCGGGTCGCCCTGGTGGTCGGCGACGTGATGGGCCACGGCCTGCACTCGGCGGCCGCGATGGGCCGCTTCCGGACGGCCATGCAGACCCTCGCCGCGCTCGACCTGCCGCCCGGCCAGCTGCTGCGGCACCTGGACAACCTGGCCCACAAGCTCGGCGACGACCACCTCGCCACCTGCCTGTACGCGGTCTACGACCCGATCAACCGGACCTGCGAGCTGGCCAGCGCCGGCCACGTCCCGCCGGTGCTGGTGCACCCGGACGGCTCCGGCGAGCTGCTGGAGATCCCGGCCGGCGCTCCGATCGGGGTCGGCGGGGTGCCGTTCGTCGCCAAGACCATCGACGTCTCGGACGGCTCGATGCTGGTGCTGTGCACCGACGGCCTGGTCGAGGTCCGGGGCGGCGACATAGGAGCGGGCCTGGCCGCGCTGTGCGGCAATCTGATCGACCCGCGGCAGAGCCCCGAGCAGGCCTGCGACGTGGTGCTCAAGCGGCTGCACTCGGACGATCGGAAGGACGACGTCGCCCTGCTGGTGGCCCGCTTCGACGGGGTCGCCCCGTCCGAGGTGGCCACCTGGGACCTCAGGGTGGACCACCGCGAGGTGCGCCGGGCCCGCTCGCTGGTCCGCGAGCAGCTGGCCGGCTGGCACCTGGAGGCGCTCAGTGACATCACCGAGCTGCTGGTCAGCGAGCTGGTCACGAACGCCGTCCGGGTGGCCCGGGACCGCGTCCGGCTCCAGCTGATCCGGGTGGACAAGCTGCTGGTCGAGGTCAGCGACGACAACCACAACCTGCCGTCGCTGGAGCCGGCCGAGCAGTTGGGCGAGACCGGCCGCGGCCTCACCCTGGTGACCAAGCTCGCCGAGCGCTGGGGCACCGCCCGCAAGGCGGTCGGCAAGGTGGTCTGGTTCGAACTCCCCCTGCCGCACGCCTGACGGCCGGCTGCCCGACGGCCGTCAGACGGCGGGTGGGTCAGGGGACGAGCGCGCCCGCCGGGCGCCGCCGGGCCTCCACCGCGACCTCCCGCGACGCGGTGGCGGCCACCGAGGTGGCGGCCCCGACCCCGGCCAGCACCCGCGGCCAGAAGTCCCCGAACACCTCGACCGAGACGGCGAGCAGCAGCGCGGTGATCACCGCGACCACGTGCTCCAGACCGGCCAGGTTCGGCAGCACGACCGCCTCGCCGACCATCATGACCACCACCAGGCCGGCGGTGAACCAGGCCCGGCAGCGGAACGCGATGCAGATCGCCAGCGCCACCACCGCGGCCGACGGCCCGGTGTCCCGCACGTAGGCGACCCACTTCGGGAAGCCGAACAGGTGATCCGGGCCGAGCGCCACGCCGATCCGGGCGAACAGCGTGCCCGCCAGGGTGCAGGTGTAGGCCACCACCAGGGTCATCCGCCGGCCGAGCACGATCTCGGCGACGCCGAAGACCACGAACACCTGGGCCAGTGCGCCCCAGACCGGCAGGTCCAGCGCCGGCACGTACAGCGAGAGCGGGGTCCGCAGCAGCGAGACGTCCAGCGGCAGCGCCGCCTTCACCACCCCGATGCGGTTGACGAAGTGCTCACCGCCCGGCAGGTGCTGGGTGATGCTGAACAGGAGGATCAGAAACGTCGCCGCCGTGGCCATCGGAACGGCGGCGAACTTCTTGCGCACCACCGCGTCCCGCACCGTCGCGTACAACGTCCCCCACTCGGCGGCAGCGGCCGATCTGGCCAGCGCCAGCGACCCCTCCCGCACGCCCCCCGCGTGGGTCCTGTCCATCACAACCGTTACTCCCGAATCCCCGAACTTTCTGAGCTACTCCAACATTAGAAGCCTCTTAACAAATCCACATCGGCATAGATGCGGATCAGGGTCATCCTCTGGGGGGAGGGATATCCCTGACGTCACCCCCTATCCGACCGCCCGGTCCCCTCCGCCCCCCGGCGGAGGGCTACCCCTTCCCGTCCCGTGCCGCGACCGGCAGCCGGGGCGCCACCACGGCGGCCCCGGAGTGCCGGCGGCGGAACAGGGCGGGCAGGCTCGGCGCGACGATGAAGCCCTCGGCCCGCGCGCTGGCGATGCCGATCCGCGGGATCTCGCTGCTCTTCTCGAACAGCAGGTAGCGGGGCTCCCAGATCGGCCGGTACTTGGCGTTCGCGCGGTACAGCGACTCGATCTGCCACCAGCGCGAGAAGAAGCCCAGGACGGAACGCCACAACCGCAGCACCGGGCCGGCGCCGAGCCGCGAACCGCGCTCGAAGACCGAACGGAACATCGCGAAGTTCAGCGACACCCGCTTCAGCCCGACCTCCTCGGCACGCTGCAGCAGCTCGATGACCATGAACTCCATCAGGCCGTTCTCGGTGTCCCGGGCCCGGCGCATCAGGTCCAGCGAGAGCCCGTCCGGGCCCCACGGGACGAAGCTCAGCAGCGCCTTGAGCTCGCCGTCGCCGTCGTGGCACTCCAGCATCACGCAGCGGCCGTCGCCCGGGTCGCCGAGCCGGCCGAGCGCCATCGAGAAGCCGCGCTCGGTCGCCCCGTCACGCCACTGGTCGGCCTTGGCCACCAGTTCGGCCATCTCGCACTCGGGGATGTCCTCGTGCCGGCGGATCCGCGTCGTGTACCCGGCCCGCTTGACCCGGTTGTACGCCTGGCGGACCACCCGCATCGCCCGGCCGTCCAGCGAGAACTCGTCCAGCTCGACGATCGCCTCGTCGCCCAGCTCCAGCGCGTCCAGCCCGTGCCGGGCGTAGATCACCCCGGCCTCCTCGGAGGCGCCCATCACGGCCGGCGCCCAGGCGTGCTCGCGGGCCTCGGCCAGCCAGGAGTCGATCGCGCCCGGCCAGGCCTCCGGGTCGCCGATCGGGTCGCCCGAGGCCAGCGAGACCCCGCCGATCACCCGGTAGGTCACCGCCGCCTTGCCGCTGGGGGAGAAGATCACCGCCTTGTCCCGGCGCAGCGCGAAGTAGCCGAGCGAGTCCCGCTCGCCCTGCTTGTCCAGCAGCGAGCGCAGCTTCGCCTCGTCCTCGGGGTTCAGCAGCTCCTTGCCGCGCGGGCTGCGGAAGGCCACGTAGAGCACCAGCAGGAAGAGCACCGCGCCCATCGCGTTGATCGCCGCGTTGACCCAGGTCGGCGAGGAGATCACCGAGCGCAGGTGCTCCGAGGGGTTGATCGTGATCATCCGGCCGACGGAGTAGCGGAAGAGGTCCCAGAAGCCCGCGCCGCCGAGCCCGTTGGTCGCCCAGACCAGCAGCGCGCCGACGACCCCGCCGAACAGCAGCCCGCCGACGAAGGTGGCCGCCGCCGTCTTCGGGTTGGAGCGGTCGCCCTTGGACGTGAAGTCCTTCCGCCCGATGACCAGCGCCAGGACGAACAGGCAGGTCAGCACGGTGGAGATGTAGTTGAGCGGGTGGGCCTTGAACCGCTCGCCGGGCATCACCATGGCCAGCAGGTACAGCACCGCGAACATGCTGGCCAGGGCCGCGTTGAAGATCCAGGCGGCCCGCTTGCGCCGCCGCATCGCGATGGCCAGGAAGACCGCCAGCACCGCGCTGGCCAGACCCGAGGTCATCAGGTACGGGGTGAAGTACTCACCCTCGTTGTGCTCGTTGACCTGGTTCCCCCATGGCACCAGCAGCACCGTCGCCACGTTCAGCAGCGCCAGCAGCCGGAGGTACCACACGGAGACGGCGGCGGCCCGCGGGCGCCAGCGGTCGAGCACGCCGACGGGCCGGGGCCCGGTGGACGTGGCGGAAGGCTCCGACTTCACAGTGGACGACACAGCTCAATTCCAAACGATCAGATGGTGGGGCGCATCCGCACACGGCCCGGCGACGGGTGCCCGCAGGGGCCCGACGGACTGACCGGCGGCCCTCACCTCGACCGGGCGCCCACTGAATGGAGCAGGCCGACAAAGGGCAGCCAACTCCATGGTTCCCCACCCGGCCTGAGAATTGCGTGAACCGGGTAGCGGATTCCCACCCCCGCCATGTGGCGGGGGTAAGGACCGCCATCCGTTCGGCGCCCCACCCCGGCTACCCCTACCCTCGAAACGACCCGCGCGGACCGCCCGACCCCGGCCGCCAGAACCGAGGAGGCACCATCACCGACACCCGCGTGCTGATCGTGGACGACGAGATCCTGGTCCGCTCCGGCCTGGGCCTCATCGTCGGCTCCGCCCCCGACCTGGAGGTCGTCGGCGACTGCTCCGGCGGCCAGGCCGAGGAGCACGTCCAGCGCCTGCGCCCGCACGTGGTGCTCCTCGACATCCGGATGCCGGACCTCGACGGCATCTCGGTGCTGCGCCGGCTGCGCGCCCTGCCGGACCCGCCCGCCGTGGCGATGCTCACCACCTTCGACAGCGACGAGTACATCGGCACCGCGCTGCGGGCCGGCGCCTCCGGCTTCCTGCTCAAGGACACCGCCCCCGAGCAGCTGGTCCACGCCGTCCGGGTGCTCGCGGCCGGCGGCAACATCCTGTCCCCGACCGTCACCCGCACCGTGATCGGCGGCTACGTGGACGGCGGCGGCCCGGACGCCGAGGCCACCTCGCTCGCCCGCACCCTCACCGGCCGGGAGCTCGACGTGCTGGCCCTGCTCGGCGAGGGACTGTCCAACGCCGAGATCGCCGACCGGCTCTTCCTCGGCACCGGCACCGTCAAGGACCACATCAGCGCGATCCTCGGCAAGCTCGGCGCGGCCAACCGGGTCCAGGCGGCGGTGCTCGCCCACCGGGCCGGGCTGGTCCGGCCGAAACCCGGCGACGGGGCATGACGGCCACCGAACAGCTGCCGTCCAGACGGCTCCCGGCCTGGTGCACCGCCCCCTGGCTGATGCTGCTGCTGCCCGCCCTCTACTCCCTCCTGGACGCCGCCCTGGTGGCCCGGAACTCCCCGTGGTGGCAGATCGCGCTCTCCACGCTGGCCGCCGTCGCCCTGCTCTGGCGCCGCCGCTTCCCGGTGGCGGCGCTGCTGCTCACCATGCCCGGCAGCTACGTCGACGACATCTGGCTGGCCCCGATCACCGCCGTCTACACGGTGGCCGCCGAACGCCCCCGCCCGCGGATCGTCATCCCCTGCGCGACCCTGTTCACGCTGGTCGAGTTCTTCCACTGGCCGCTGTCCGAGCAGACCCTCGAACTCAGCCGGGACACCGCGCTCTACGCCATCCAGTCGGTGATGCTGGCCGCCGGCCCGGCCGCCACCGGGATGCTCGCCCGCACCCGGCGGGAGCTGGCCGCCCGGCTCGACGAGCTGACCCGCGGCCAGGAGCGGGAGAGCCGGCTGCTCGCCGAACGGGTGCTGATCAGCGAGCGCGGCCGGCTCGCCCGGGAGATGCACGACGTGGTCTCGCACCAGGTCAGCCTGATCAGCATCCAGGCCGGCGCGCTCCAGGTGAGCACCGCCGACCCGGCCGCCGCGACCACCGCCCGCACCATCCGCGAACTGGCCGTCCGCACCCTCGACGAGCTGCGCCAGATGGTCGGGGTGCTGCGCAGCACCGCCGGCCCGCGCCCGGACGCCCCGCTCGCCCCGCAGCCCCGGCTGGCCGACCTGCCCCGGCTGATCGCGGAGAGCGGGCTGGCCGCCGACACCGAACTGAACCCCGGTGACCGCCCGTGGCCGGAGGCGGTCGAGCGGGCCGCCTACCGCACCGTCCAGGAGGCGCTCACCAACATCACCAAGTACGCCCCGGAGGCGGCGGTGCACGTGAAGGTCCGGGCGAAGGGGCGTCGGCTGCGGGTCGAGGTGCGCAACGACGCGCCCCCGGTCCACCCGGACGAGATCCTGCCGGGCGGCGGCCACGGCCTGGTCGGCCTGCGCGAGCGCGCACAGCTGCTGGGCGGCTCGCTCAGCGCCGGCCCCACCCAGGACGGCGGCTTCGAGGTCCGCGCCGAGCTGCCCGCCACCCGTTCCTGACCGGGACAACGAGAAAGCCCCGCAGATCCGTAGATCTGCGGGGCTTCGCTGTGCGCGAGGGGGGAGTTGAACCCCCACGCCCTTTCGGGCACTGGAACCTGAATCCAGCGCGTCTGCCTATTCCGCCACCCGCGCATGGGTGTCGTCTTCGTTGCCGACCGATCTTCCGAACCGCTCGGTACCATGTGGTCTTCGCGTTTCCTTGGACCGGCCTCCCTGGTGGGCGGCCCTTCCGACGTGGAAAACAGTAGCACGACCCGGGGGGCCGCTCCGAATCCGTTCTCCGGCGGGACGAAGCGCATCCGAACGGATGCACGACGAACGGGCGAGCGAGTGACGGGAGCCCACCCGGGCGGGCACACCTGGCGTGCCGTACCCGGTATGCGTCACCCTGTGTGTCCGAGCCCACCCCCGGGCACCACGCTGTCCGGGAACCGTACGGAAGGGCCCGGCGTGGATACGATCAGTACGGAAGTACCGCAAGTAGGCACGACCGACTCCCGGCGGGATCCGGTCGGCAGGCAGGCGAACGAACCCTGGAAGGGGGTGTCCCATGGGAGTGCTGAAGAAGTTCGAACAGCGACTTGAGGGTCTCGTCAACGGCACCTTCGCCAAGGTGTTCAAGTCCGAGGTCCAGCCCGTGGAGATCGCCGGTGCGCTGCAGCGCGAGTGCGACAACAACGCGAGCATCTGGAACCGCGACCGCACCGTCGTGCCGAACGACTTCATCGTCGAGCTGAGCCCGCACGACCACGAGCGGCTCAGCCCCTACTCCGGGCAGCTGGGCGCCGAGCTGGCCGGCATGGTCCGCGAGTACGCGGAGGCCCAGCGGTACAGCTTCATGGGCCCGCTCCAGGTGAACCTGGAGAAGGCCGACGATCTGGACACCGGCCTGTACCGGGTGCGCAGCCGCACCCTGGCGGCCGAGGAGCCCCAGCAGTACGCCCCGCAGCAGCAGCAACAGCAGCAGCCCGGATACGACCGCCAGCCGGCCGCCCCGGCCCCCGGCGCACCGTGGCAGCAGACCGGCGCCGGCCAGTACGGCGCGCCCCCGCCGCCGGCCGCGCCCCCGGCGATGCCCCAGGGCCCGCCCGCGACGTCCGGCGGCAACGTCCGCGCCTTCCCCGGCGCCGGCCACGGCGCCTCGCTCCGCCGCTGGATCGAGGTGAACGGCGCCCGCCACCAGATCACCGGCGCGGCCTGCGTACTCGGCCGCTCGACCGAGGCGGACGTGCGGATCGACGACCCCGGGGTCTCCCGCAAGCACGCCGAGATCCGCCCCGGCACCCCTTCGATGGTCCTCGACCTGGGCTCCACCAACGGCATCGTGGTGGACGGACAGCACACCCAGCGCGCTACGCTCCGCGACGGCTCCCGCATCGTCGTGGGCTCCACCACCATCGTCTACCGACAGGTCGAAGGGTAGTGTCCGAGTTGTTCGCGCGCCTCGCTCACCGACAGGCGGGCCGGCCATGTCAGAACTGACCCTCACGGTCATGCGGCTGGGCTTCCTGGCCGTGCTGTGGCTGTTCGTCATCGTCGCGATCCAGGTGATCCGCAGCGACCTGTTCGGGACCAAGGTGAACCCCCGCTCCTCCCGTCGCGGCGCCAACGCCGCTCCGGGCGGCGCCGCCGCCGCTCCGGCCGCCGGGCGCACCGCGCAGGCCCCGGCCACAGGCCCCGCGGCGGGCCAGACCCAGGGCGGCGGCCGCCGCCGCGGCGCCCCGACCCAGCTCGTGGTGGTGCAGGGCTCGCTGGCCGGGACCACCGTCGCGCTCCAGGGCCAGACCATCACCCTGGGCCGCGCGCACGACTCCACCATCGTGCTGGACGACGACTACGCGTCCTCCCGGCATGCCAGGATCTATCCGGATCAGACTGGGCAGTGGACGGTCGAGGATCTAGGCTCCACCAACGGCACCTATCTGGACCGGCAGCGCCTGACCGCGCCCACTCCGCTCCAGCCGGGCATGCCGATCCGTATCGGCAGGACCGTCATCGAACTGCGGAAGTAGTAGCGCATGAGGGACAGCATCCCGTCCATGACCCAGAGGGGGGCACAGGTCGCATGACCCTGGTGCTGCGCTTCGCCGCCGGCTCCCACAAGGGACTGATCCGGGAGGGGAACGAGGACTCCGGCTACGCCGGGCCGCGGCTGCTGGCCGTGGCCGACGGCATGGGCGGCGCCGCGGCCGGCGAGGTCGCGTCCTCCGAGGTGCTCGGCTCGATCGTCCGACTGGACGAGGACGTGCCGGGCGCCGACCTGCTGACCCTGCTGGGCGACGCCGTCCAGGGCGCCAACGACCGGCTCCGGCAGATGGTCGAGGAGGACCCGCAGCTGGAGGGCATGGGCTGCACGCTGACCGCGATGCTCTGGACCGGCCAGCGGATGGGCATGGTGCACGTCGGCGACTCCCGCGCCTACCTGCTGCGCGACGGCTCGCTGGTGCAGATCACCCAGGACCACACCTGGGTGCAGCGCCTGGTCGACGAGGGCCGGATCACGCCGGAGGAGGCCGAGACCCACCCGCAGCGCTCGCTGCTGATGCGGGCGCTCGACGGCCGCGGCCAGGTCGAGCCCGACCTGTCGATCCGCGAGGTCCGCGCCGGCGACCGCTACCTGATCTGCTCCGACGGCCTCTCCGGCCCGGTCAGCCACCAGACCCTCCAGGACACCCTCGGCAGCTACTACTCGCCCGAGCAGACCGTGCAGGAGCTGATCCAGCTCGCGCTGCGCGGCGGCGGTCCGGACAACATCACCTGCATCGTGGCGGACGTCATCGACGTCGGTGCCACGGACACCACGAGCGGCCAGTACAACGACGTCCCGGTGGTGGTCGGCGCGGTCGCCGACACCCCGCCGTCCTCGGCCGCCGCGGACCGCTCGATCGCCGACACCCCGGCCGGCCGCGCCGCCGGCCTCGGCCGCGCCCCGCAGGGCGCCTTCGGCCCGGCCGAGGGCTACGACGCCGGCTACGGCGCCGCCCAGGGCGGCTTCGGCCCCGCGGAGGGCTACGAGGGCGAGTACGGCTACGGCTCCGGCGAGCCCTCGGTGTACGGCGCCGAGGAGTTCGACGAGGAGCCGCCCGCGAAGCGCAAGCGCAAGGGCCTCACCGTCTCGGTGGCCGTCCTGGTCACCCTCGGCCTGCTCGGCGGCGCCGGGTTCTTCGGCTACCAGTGGACCCAGGACCAGTACTACGTCGCCAAGCAGGGCGACCACGTCGCGGTCTACCAGGGCATCAACCAGAACCTGGCCGGCCTGAGCCTGTCCTCGGTGCACACCGCGTACAAGGACGTCGAGCTCAAGTACCTGCCGCAGGACCAGGCCGAGCACCTGAACAAGACCATCTCGGCCGACAGCCTGGGCGCCGCCACCGCGACCGTCCAGGAGCTCGACGGCTGGGTCAAGCTCTGCAAGAAGGTCGCCGACGCCCGGACCAACCCGGGCGCCCAGGGCACCCAGGCGGCGCAGGCCACCCACGCCGCGTTCCTGGCCGTCACGCCCACCCCGGGCGAGAAGACCCGCCCCCCGGTGGCCCCCACCACTCCGACCCCGGCCACCCCGACCCCGACGGCCCCGAGCCCGACCGCACCGGCGCCGAACGCCGCCGCGCCGAACACCGGCCCGTCGGGCGACCTCTCCGGGCTGACCGAGGAGGAGCGCAGCCGGGCCGACTCCTGCCCGAAGCAGTGACCTCCGTGATCCGACATAGGCCCGCCCCGAGCGGGGCAGCCGGCCGTCAGGGAGCGGTCACCACGTGAGCACCTACGACCTGAGCGACGACACCGGCCGGGCCGGCAGGCGCCGGACGGCCACCGACCGCGCCGCCTCCCGGCGCCGGGCCAACACCACCATCTCCCTCCAGGGCGCGCCGAACCGGCGCAACACCGAGCTGGCCCTGCTGGCCTTCGCCGTCGTGCTGCCGATCCTCGCGTACGCCAACGTGGGCCTCGCGATGGACTCCGCGCTGCCGAGCGGCATGGTCGGCTACGGACTCGGCATGGGCGCGCTGGCGCTGGTCGCGCACCTGCTGGTGCGCCGCTTCGCGCCGTACGCGGACCCGCTGATGCTGCCGATCGCCACCCTGCTGAACGGTCTCGGCGTGGTGATGATCTGGCGGCTCGACAAGGCCGGCAAGCTGCTGAGCGCCAACTTCCCGGCGGCCCGGAACCAGCTGATGTGGTCGGCCCTCGGGATCGGGCTGTTCATCGGCGTGATGGTGTTCCTGAAGGACCACCGGGTGCTCCAGCGCTACACCTACATCTCGATGGTGGCGGCGCTGGTCCTGCTCGCCGCGCCGGCCTTCTTCCCGGCCCGGGCGGAGGACTTCGGCGCCAAGATCTGGATCCGGATGGGCGGCTTCTCCATCCAGCCCGGCGAGTTCGCCAAGATCATCCTGACGGTGTTCTTCGCCGGCTACCTGATGGTCAAACGCGACGCCCTCGCCCTGGCCAGCCGCCGCTTCATGGGCCTGTACCTGCCGCGCGGGCGCGACCTCGGCCCGATCGTCGTGATCTGGCTGCTCAGCCTGCTGATCCTGGTCTTCGAGAACGACCTCGGCACGTCCTTCCTGTTCTTCGGCCTGTTCGTGGTGATGCTCTACGTCGCCACCGAGCGGACCAGCTGGATCCTGTTCGGCCTGCTGATGTCGATCGGCGGCGCGGTCGCGGTCGCGATGACCACCAGCCACGTCAAGGTCCGCATCGACGCCTGGCTCGACCCGATGGCCGCCTTCGGAGCACACCCGCCGAAGGGCGCCACCGAGCAGATCGGTCAGTCGCTGATGGCGCTCGGCTCCGGCGGGGTGACGGGCTCGGGCCTCGGCCAGGGCCGCTCCTGGCTGATCAACTTCGCCGCGAAGAGCGACTTCATCCTGGGCTCGTTCGGCGAGGAGCTCGGGCTGACCGGCCTGATGGCGATCTTCCTGCTGTACGCCCTGCTGGTGCAGCGCGGCCTGCGCACCGCCCTCGCCGCCCGCGACCCGTTCGGCAAGCTGTTCGCCGTCGGGCTCTCGTCGGCGATGGCGCTGCAGGTCTTCGTCGTGGCCGGCGGCGTCACCGGGCTGATCCCGCTCACCGGTATGACCATGCCGTTCCTCGCCCAGGGCGGGTCGTCCGTGGTCGCCAACTGGGCGCTGGTCGCGATCCTGCTGAAGATCAGCGACAGCGCCCGCCGACCCGGGGTCGAAGCGACCCCGGCCACCGAGGGCCAGGGAGGACCCGTCCGATGAACAAGCCGATCCGCCGGGTCTCGATCTTCTGCCTCGTCCTGATCCTGGCCCTGATGGTGCGCACCAACTGGGTGCAGGGCGTCCAGGCCGACGCCTGGGCCACCAACAAGAACAACAAGCGCCAGCAGTACGACCGGTACGCCCACCCGCGCGGCAACATCATCGTCGGCGGCCAGCCGGTCACGAAGTCCGACTTCGTCAACGGCCTGCGCTACAAGTACAAGCGCTCCTGGGTCGACGGCCCGATGTACGCCCCGGTCACCGGCTACTCCTCCCAGGTCTTCGGCTCCAGCCAGCTGGAGAACCTGGAGGACGGCATCCTCTCCGGCACCGACGACCGGCTGTTCTTCCGCAACACCCTGGACATGCTGACCGGCGAGCAGCAGCGCGGCGGCGACGTCGTCACCACGATCAACGCCAAGGCCCAGAAGGCCGCCTGGGACGGCCTCGGGGACAAGAAGGGCGCCGCCGTCGCGATCGACCCGAAGACCGGCGCGATCCTGGCGCTGGTCTCCACCCCGTCCTACGACCCGGGCACCATCGCCGGCAGCGAGAGCGGCGACTCCAAGGCCTGGACGGACCTCAACGCCGACCCCAACAAGCCGATGCTCAACCGGGCGCTGAAGGAGACCTATCCGCCCGGCTCCACGTTCAAGCTGGTCACCGCGACCGCCGCGTTCGAGAACGGCCTGTACCAGAACATCGACGACCAGACCGCGACGCCGGACCCGTACACCCTGCCGGGCACCCAGACGGTGCTCAACAACGAGTCGCCGCTCGAGAAGTGCGGGAACGCCACGGTCAAGTCGGGGATGGACCAGTCCTGCAACACGGTCTACGCCAAGATGGGCGCGGACCTCGGCAAGGACAAGATGCGGGCGCAGGCCGAGAAGTTCGGCTTCAACAGCACCATCGACACCCCGGTCCGTTCCGAGAAGAGCATCTTCCCGAGCAGCGCGAGCCTGGACGGCACCGCGCAGGACTCGATCGGCCAGCACGACACCCGCGCCACCCCGCTGCAGATGGCCATGGTGTCCGCCGCGATCGCCAACAACGGCAGCCTGATGCAGCCGTACCTGGTCGACCAGGAGCGCTCGGCCTCGCTGACCACCATCTCCAAGCACACCGAGAAGCAGTTCTCCCAGCCGATGAGCCCGGCCACCGCGCAGAAGATGCAGGACCTGATGGTCTCGGTGGTGGACAACGGCACCGGCAAGAACGCCAAGATCCCCGGCCTCCAGGTCGGCGGCAAGACCGGTACCGCGCAGCACGGCGAGGACAACGCCGGGCTGCCGTTCGCCTGGTTCACCTCGTGGGCCAAGACCACCGACGGCCAGTCCGTGGCGGTCGCGGTCGTGGTCGAGGACGGCTCCAACAACCGCGACGGCATCAGCGGCGGCCGGCTGGCCGCCCCGATCGCCAAGGCGGTGATGCAGGCCGTCCTCGGCAAGTGAGGAGGAGGCCCGACCGTGAGTGGAAAGTCACGATCGACACCCCCGTCCGGATACCGGTCTGATATCGGCCGACGGCCGACTCCGGTCCGATGCGGTGCGACCGGTAGCGTATCCGCCAGCAGCGGGTGTGCCCGTTGCCGCCCGCGAGACGGCGCACGGCCCGGCCGGAGAACCGGTCGAGACCCGCTCGGCGTCACCCTGAGCGTGCGGGGACACCTACGTCACAACCTCGCCGGCAGGTGAGGGAGAGGGTCGGAACTATGGAAGAGCCTCGTCGCCTAGGCGGCAGGTACGAGCTCGGCGGCGTCCTCGGACGCGGCGGCATGGCCGAGGTGTACCTCGCCCATGACACCCGGCTCGGCCGTTCCGTCGCAGTGAAGACGCTCCGGGCCGACATGGCCCGGGATCCGTCGTTCCAGGCCCGCTTCCGCCGCGAGGCGCAGTCCGCGGCGTCCCTGAACCACCCCGCGATCGTCGCCGTGTACGACACCGGCGAGGACTACATCGACAACATCTCCATCCCGTACATCGTGATGGAGTACGTCGAGGGGTCCACCCTGCGCGAGCTGCTGCACTCCGGCCGACGGCTGCTGCCCGAGCGCGCGCTGGAGATGACCATCGGCATCCTGCAGGCGCTGGAGTACTCGCACCGCGCCGGCATCGTGCACCGTGACATCAAGCCGGCCAACGTGATGCTGACCCGGCAGGGCAACGTCAAGGTCATGGACTTCGGCATCGCCCGTGCGATGGGCGACGCCGGGATGACCATGACCCAGACCTCGGCCGTCATCGGCACCGCCCAGTACCTCTCCCCCGAGCAGGCCAAGGGCGAGCAGGTCGACGCCCGCTCCGACCTCTACTCCACCGGCTGCCTGCTGTACGAACTGCTGACCGTCCGCCCGCCGTTCGTCGGCGACTCCCCGGTCGCGGTGGCCTACCAGCACGTCCGGGAGGAGGCGCAGCCGCCGTCCGTCTTCGACCCCGAGGTCCGCCCCGAGATCGACGCGATCGTGCTGAAGGCGCTCGCCAAGGAGCGCGACTACCGCTACCAGAGCGCCGACGAGATGCGCGACGACATCGAGCGCTTCCTCGACGGCCTGCCGGTGGCCGCCGCCCAGCAGGCCGCCGCGTACGGCATGGGCGCCGGGTACGGCTACGACCAGAACGGCTACCCGCAGCAGCACGACCCGTACGGCCAGACCAACGTGCTGCCGCAGCAGCCCGGCGGCGGCCCGACCACCGTCCTGCCGCAGGCCGGCGGCCAGCCCGGCTACGGCCCGCAGGGCGGCTACCAGGACGACGGCTACGGCCAGGCCTACGCCGACGGCCCGGCGGGCGGCGGCCACGACGACGGCTACGGCCGGGACGGCGGCCGGCGCGGCGAGCAGCCGCCGAAGAAGAGCAACACCTCCTGGATCGTGCTGGCGGTCGCCGCCGTGCTGGTCCTGGTCGGCACCTTCTTCGTGGCCCAGGCCATGTTCAACGGCAACGGCGGCGGCACCACGGAGACCCCGAAGGTCGCCGTGCCGAACCTGGTCGGCAAGAGCCTGGCGGACGCCAAGACGGCCGCGGCCGCGGCCGGTCCCAAGCTCGTGGTGGCCGAGGGCGACAAGCTCGCCTGCCCGGACGCCAACATCAAGAAGGACCAGGTCTGCACCCAGAACCCGGCCGTCGGCGGCCAGGTCGCGGAGAACAGCACCATCACCGTGCAGCTGTCCTCCGGCCCGGCCAAGGCCCCCCTGCCGAACGTGGTCGGCAAGACCAAGGACCAGGCGACCAAGGCGCTCGGCGACGCCGGCTTCACCAACGTCACCACCGAGTACAAGGACGACGACACCGCTCCGCAGGAGAACGTCACCGCCCAGGACCCGGCGGCGGGCACCGCCGGCGACCCGACCGCCCCGGTCAAGCTGACCGTCTCGCAGGGCAAGTCGAAGGTGACCGTGCCGAACGTGGCCGGCGCGCAGAAGGAGGTGGCGCAGGCCCAGCTGGAGGGCCTGGGCTTCCAGGTCGACACCTCGAAGACGGTGCAGACCACCGACCAGAGCAAGGCGAACACCGTCGCCGCGCAGTCGGTCCAGGCCAACACCAAGGTCCCGGCCAACACGAAGATCACGCTGACGATCTTCAAGATGCAGGACAAGCCCCAGGTCCCGCCGCTGCAGAACGTCAAGCTGTCGGACGCCATCTCGCAGCTGGGCAAGGTCGGGCTGCTCTACACGGTGGTGTCCGGTCCGTCGGACCCGAACGCCATCGTCGTGAGCACCAACCCGCCCGCCGGCACCCAGCTGGACCCGAACACCCAGGTGATGCTCATCACGAAGCCGGCCGATCCGCCCAAAGGGGGTGACCCCCTCTCCCCCTCACCCTCCAACACCAAAGGGGGGAGCAACAACTAAGCCCTGGTTCCCCTGGATCTGAGGCTTGGTGGGAGTTGTCCGGCCGTACGCCCGAGGGCCCGTCGCAGCGGTTGCGACGGGCCCTCGGGCGTTCTCGGTTCCGGCCTACGGCAGCCGGCCGCAGCAGCGGCAGCCGGGCTCAGGGCTGGCGTAGTTCCGGCGGCGGGGTGCGCTTGGCGTCCACGTCGTCCACCCGCACCAGGCTCCCCCAGACCGCCATCCGGTAGCGCGAGGTGTACACCGGCGTGCAGGTGGTCAGCGTGATGTACCGGCCGGGTCCGGTGTAGCCGGAGCCGACCGGGACGGGCGCGACGATGCCGGTGTCGTACTTGGACGTCTCCGGCAGGGTGCTGTCGACCCGGTAGACGTACCACTTGTCCTTGGTCTCGACGACGACCGCGGCGCCCCGGTGCACCGCGTCCAGGTCGTGGAACTTGGCTCCGTGGCCGTCCCGGTGGGCGGCCAGCGCGAAGTTGCCGGCCTGGTCCCAGGGCATCGCGGCGCGGTAGGGCTGCTCGTACACCCCCGCCACGCCCTCGGCCAGGGTGTCGCCGTCGGTGCCCATCCGGATCAGCACCTGGTAGTCCCGGCCCATCGCCGGGACGTGCAGGAAGCCGACCGCGTCCCCGGCCGCGAACGGCGCGGCGGGGGCGGGCGTCCCGCCGGGGGGCGCCGAGGGGGTGCCGGTCGGGCTCGCGGCCCAGGTGTCGCGCAGCCGGTCGGAGGCCGCGGCCGCCGAGCGGTCCGCCTCGACGTTGGTCCACCACAGCGAGTAGGCCACGAACAGGCCGAGCACCAGTCCCAGGGTGATCAGCAGCTCGCCGAAGACGCCGAGTGCGGCCAGCGCCCGGCTGCGGCCGCGCCGGGCGGGCGCGGGGCCTGTCTCGGGCGGCGGGAAGGCCTCCTCCCGCGGCTCGGCCGACTGCGCGGTCTCGTCCGTCATCTCCGGTGCTCCCCCTTCGTGCCGGGTGCCCGGGCGGTCACCCGCCCGTGATCGCGGCCGGCTTGCCTTGGCTGCGCGGCCGTTCCTCGGTCATCTTGCCAAAGACGATGAGGCGGAACTTGGAGGTGAACTCCGGGGTGCAGGTGGTCAGCGTGATGTACCGGCCGGCGCCCGCGTAACCGGCGCCGTTGGGGACGGGCTTGATCACGCTCACGTTGTTGGGGGAGGTCTCCGGGATGCTGCTGGTGACCTCGTAGGTGTAGTACGAGGTGGCGGTCTCCACCACGATCTTGTCGCCCTTGCCGAGCTGGTTGATGTACCGGAACGGCTCGCCGTGGGTGTTGCGGTGCGCGGCCAGCGCGAAGTTGCCCGCCTTGTCGGCCGGCATCCCGGTGCCGGTGTAGTGGCCGACCAGGCCCTTGTCGAGCACCGCCGGCTTGGAGGTGCCCTCGGCGATCGGGAACTTCAGCCCCAGCTTGGGCAGGTAGATGATGGCGAAGCCCTTGCCGGGCTCGAACGACTCCGGCTTGGCCGGGTCCGGAGCCGGCTGCCCGGGCTTCGGCGGCGCCAGGGCCGCGTCGAACTGCTGCTCCAGCCGGTTGCGGGCGCCGTCGGCGGCCGCGTCGGCCTGCACGTTGGTCCACCAGAGCTGGTACGAGACGAAGAGCAGCATCACCACGCCGAGCGTGATGCACAGCTCCCCGACGAGCCGCGCGGCCACCACGACCGCGGACTCCTTGGGCCGCGCCTTCGCCCCGGCGCCCCGGCCGCTCGCCCGGCGCCGACCGACGCCCGCGCGCACGGAGGTCCGGCCCTGGGCGGCCCTGCGGCGCTCGGCCCGGCCGCCGGTGGGCGGGGCCGGTTCCGCGGCCGGCCCGCCGATGTCGAGGGGCAGGCGCAGCTGGAGCGTCTGGTCGGGCAGCCACGGGTACTCGGGTCCGGACGCGGCGGGCTGCTCGGCCTGCTCGTACACGCCCCAGGCGTCCTCGGCGGCGCCCTGTCCGGGCTGCGCCGGGTACGGCTGCGGGTACGCCGCCGCGCCGCCGTGGTGCTGCCCGTCGCCGTACGGACCGCCGCCGTACGGGCCGTCGCCGTGCTGCGCGCCGCCGTACGGCTGTCCGTCTCCCGGGCCCGCCGCCGGCTGGTAACGCCCCTCCGGACGCAGCGCGGTCACGCCGCTCAGCCCCGGCCGATCACCGGGGCGAGCCCGGCCGACCGGTCCACGGCCTGCGGGTAGCCGCACTCCGCCAGCCAGTTGGCGAGCATCCGGTGGCCGCCCTCGGTGAGCACCGACTCGGGGTGGAACTGCACGCCCTCGACGGGCAGTTCGCGGTGCCGCAGACCCATGATCACGCCGCTGTCGGTGCGCGCGGTGACCACCAGCTCGTCCGGCACGGTGGCCGGCTCGACCGCCAGCGAGTGGTACCGGGTGGCGGTCAGCGGCGAGGGCAGTCCCTCGAACACCCCGCCGTCCTCGTGCTCGACCGGCGAGGTCTTGCCGTGCAGCAGTTCCGGTGCCCGGTCGACCACCGCGCCGTACGCGACCGCGATCGACTGCAGGCCCAGGCAGACGCCGAACACCGGCAGCCCGATCCCCGCGCAGTGGTGCACCATCCCGATGCAGACCCCGGCCTCCTCCGGCGCCCCGGGCCCGGGGGAGAGCAGCACCCCGTCGAAGCCCTGGTCGTCCTCGCCGCCGGACCGACGGACGGCGTGTTCGACGGTCACCTCGTCGTTGCGCACCACCTCGCAGGTGGCACCGAGCTGGTACAGGTACTGGACCAGGTTGAAGACGAAGCTGTCGTAGTTGTCCACGACCAGGATGCGGGGCGCGGTCGGCTGGGTGGTCATTCTCGCGTGGTCTCCGTGGGATGCGGGGCGGGGTCGGCAGGGTGGAGGAGCAGGGCCGCCGGTTCAGCCGGCCGCGGCACCTTCGCCGCCGTCCACTGTGACGTCACCGAAGGGGAGCAACGGTTCCGCCCACGGGAAGACGTAGGTGAAGAGGAGATAGACGATCCCCGCGATGAGGAGCAGCGAGACGACGGCGCGGACCAGGGTGTTTCCCGGGAGGTGACGCCAGATCCAGCCGTACATGGTGCTCCCTCGACGTAGCGGACTGGGGTCAAGAGTAGACCCGGGATCAACGACCGCGAGGCCGGTCCGCTACTGCTGCCCGCCCGCCGACCGCAGCTCGGTGGTCCCGGAGTATCCGGGGAGGGTCAGGTCACCGCTCTCCTGGACCTTCCAGCCGAGCCCGTACGCCTGGACGTACTGGAGGTAGTTGCGGATCGTCGGGTCGCCGTCCACGGCGGCCTTCAGCGCATCGGTGCGACCGACCGCCCGGACCACGTACGGCGGCGAGTAGACCCGGCCCTGCAACAGCAGGGTGTTGCCGACGCAGCGGACGGCGCTGGTGGAGATCAGCCGCTGGTCCATCACCTGCACCCCTTCGGCTCCACCCCGCCACAGCGCGTTGACCACGGCCTGGATGTCCTGCTGGTGGATGACCAGGTCGTTGACGCCCGGCTCGGGGACGCCCGGGATGCGGGCGGTGGCGTTCGGCGGGGCGTCGTTGAGGGTGACGGTCAGGCCGCCGCCCTGCAGCGGCTCCAGGGCCGCGCCGAGCCGCAGGTCCTCCAGCCGGGCGGCGTCGGCGGGGTTGCCGCCCTGCTGCCCGGTGAGCTCCTGCGCGCGGGCCTGGAGGTCGGCCAGCTGGGCCTGGGCCTGCTGGTTCTGCGAGCTGCGCTGGCGTATCACGTCGCCGAGGCTCAGCAGCGAGTTGTCGGTCCGCAGGTCGGTGCCGCGGGCGGTCTGCGCGCTGATGTAGAAGAGCAGTCCGGCGAGCGCGAAGACCGCACAGGTCAGGGCACGCCCGACAATTCGGGTGCCGGAGCGGCGGGTAGTGGTCGGCCGAGGGGGAATCGACAAATTAGGCACCGTACCCTTATCTCCTTAAGACCCACCGAGCCACTACGCTAACGGACGCCGGTGGCGCGTGCGGGAACGGTCCCGTGCGTTCCGCACCGCCCGTCGCCGGCAGACCGACCCCCGCTGCACCTCTGCGCGGTCTCACAGCGCATCGACAGGAGAGCTCCTCGTGCCGAAGTCTCGACTCCGCAAGAAGTCCGACTACACCCCGCCGACCACGGCCACGGTGAAGATCAGTTCGGGCCGTAGTTGGGTCGCACCGTTGATGCTGGCGCTGTTCCTGATCGGCCTGGTCTGGATCGTCACCTATTACGTGACCAGCGGCAGCTACCCGGTCGAGGGCTGGCGGAACTGGAACATCCTGGTCGGTTTCGGGTTCATCGCCGCGGGGTTCGGCGTCTCCACCCAGTGGAAGTAGCTTCCCGCTCCTCCTGAGGCTCCGATCGAGCCACCTCCGCCGCTTCGGGCCACTGGTGCCGGGCGGCGGTCAGGCATGCCCGGACACGGGCGGGAAGCCGGTCGGTTATCCCCATCATCAGATGGTCGCGCTTATCCACATGGTTATCCACACTGGGGAAAAGTCTCCCCAGCCTGTGGATAACTTTTCGACCGCGGGCTTTCCACGGCTGTGCACAACTTCCCGAGAATGGGAAAACCGCACAGCAGGACACGCGTAGAACAGCAGTCCACACCCCGGGCGGCACACAGCCTGTGCACAACCCCGCACCCGCTGTGGACAAACACCCGCGGCGTCACGCGCCGTAGCGGGCCATCCCGATCATCAGCATCGCCGCCACCACGGCCAGCGACCCCGCCAACGCCAGCCCCTGGACCAGGCCGCGGCGCTCGCGCGGGGCGTACATCAGGCCGGCCGCCGTCAACGCGCCCACCACCAGGCCGCCGATGTGCGCCCGCCAGTCGATGTCCGTCCGCGAGAAGGTGACGACCAGGTTGAAGACCAGGAACGCCATCACCGGGGCGAGCGGGCCCCGGTTCCGCAGCTGCATCACCACCGTGGCGCCGATCAGCCCGAAGATCGCGCCCGAGGCCCCCACCGACCGCAGCGAGTTGCCGTCGATCAGGAAGGCCAGGGCGCTGCCCCCCAGGCCGGAGAGCAGGTAGAGGGCCAGGAACCGCAGCCGGCCGAGCGCCGCCTCCAGCGTGGGGCCAAGCCAGTACAGGACCAGCATGTTCATCCCGATGTGCCACCACTGCAGGTGCAGGAACACCGAGGTCAGCAGCCGGTACCACTGGGCGGGGCCGTCGGCGACGCCGTCCGGACCGCCCAGGACGGCCCGCCCGACGCTGTACAGCTCCCAGACCTGGCCCAGCCGCGGCGTGAGCACGTAGGCGGCCAGCACGAAGACCACCACGTTGATGCCGATCAGCACCCTGGTGACCAGCCCGCCGTCCCGGGCGATCGCCCCGCCGAACCGGGTGGTCGCCCGCCGCGTCCCGGCGTGCCCGCCGCCGACGCACTCCGGGCACTGGAAGCCCACCGAGGCGGCCACCATGCACTGCGGGCAGATCGCCCGCTCGCAGCGGGTGCAGGAGACGCCGGTGGCCGTCTGCGGGTGCCGGTAGCAGCCGGTCAGCATCAGGTTCTTCCCCTCCCGTACGGGACCGCCGAAATCGCCAGCCTACTGCGGCGGATCCGACATCGGGCCTTCTCCCCGGCCGCTCCCACAGTCCGCGTACGGCCCACTCCGACATGCCGGTGGACAAATCAGCATGCATGATCAGCATTCAGGTGGATATGTGCATAAAGGACGCCACCCAGGAGGAGAGACTCGTGACCTTTTCGGACTCGGCTCGTGAGACGGCCACCAAGACCCGGGACACCGCCGCGCACCTCGCGGACGGCGCCAAGCAGCGCCTGGGCCCGGCCCTGGACACCCTCGGGCCGAAAGCCGCCCAGGCCGCCCAGAGCCTCCGCGTCCAGTACGACCGGCACATCGCCCCGCAGTTCGGTCACGCCTTCGCCAGCCTGCCCCCCGAAACCCAGCAGCACGTCCTGAAGGCCTTCCACCGCGCCCAGGAGGCCGCCCTGGCGGCCCGGCTCTCCGCCGCCCGCGCAGCCGACCAGGCCCGCTCCACGGTCGGTCCCAGGGTCGTCCAGGCCGTCGAGGAGGCCCGCGCCGCCGTCACCCCGGTCGCCCAGGAGGCCCAGACCCGGGGCGCCGCCGCGCTGACCGCGCTGCACGGCAACGTCACCTCGGCCGAGATCAGCCACCTGGCCGCCCGCAACGCCCGGAGGAAGCGGTGCAACGGCCTGGCCACCGGCCTCGCCGTGGCCGGTGCGCTGGCGATCGGCGGCGGGATCGTGGCCTGGCAGTGGTGGCGCCGGCACAGCAACCCGGAGTGGCTGGTCGAACCCCCGACCGACCGGGCCGACCAACCCGCCGGTGCGCACGCCGCCGGCGCGACGGCCCCCGGGCCGGTCGACGCCGCCACCCCGGCGGACACGGCCACCGAGCCCGCTCCGCCACCCGGCCGGCCCGACGACGACGGCGACCACCCCAAGCCGCACGACCCGCGCGGACCGCACTGACCCGTCGCCCGGCCCTCTGGGCGTGTCCGACACCCCCAGAGGGTGCGGAAACGCCGATCGGCCGCTGACCGGGATTCTGGACAGCGGCCGATCGGCGTCACGACTGCGATGAGCTGTGG